>CAMIVH010000001.1 GCA_946401755.1 uncultured Caryophanales bacterium
TTACAGCGTTAAATCCAAACCTTGTTCAAACATTAGAAGGTAATCCTGCAATTATCCATGGTGGACCTTTCGCTAATATTGCTCATGGTTGTAACTCAATCATCGCTACAAAGATGGCTCTTAAGTTAGCCCCAGTTGTGGTCACAGAGGCAGGCTTCGGTGCTGACCTTGGTGCTGAAAAATTCTTGGACATTAAATGTCGTGTTGCGGGTTTAAAACCAGACGCCGTTGTCGTCGTTGCTACAATCCGCGCTCTTAAGATGCATGGTGGTCAACCATTTGAAGAACTCGCTAATGAAAATGTTGAAGCTCTTAAGAATGGTGTTTGTAACTTAAAGAAACATATTGAAAACGTTGAAAAATATGGTGTTCCAGCGGTTGTTTGTATTAACCACTTCGCTAGTGATACTGAAGCTGAAACTGCTTTCTTAAGTAAATGGTGCGAAGAAAATGGTTACGATCATGCTTACTGCTCAGCGTTTGCTGATGGTGGTAAAGGTGGTGCAGAACTCGCTAAAGCGGTGATGAACATCCTCAACACTAAAGAATCACATTATCATCCTTTATATGATGTTAATCGTCCAATCAAAGAAAAGATTGAAACCATTTGTAAAGAAATCTATGGTGCGGGCGAAGTCGTTTATACCGATGCTGCGAATAAACAAATTGAAGACTTTACTAAATTAGGATTTGATAAGACTCCAATCTGTATCGCTAAAACACCTCAATCATTAACTGATGATCCAAAAGTCTTAGGCGCTCCAAGAGGATTCACAGTTACCATTCGTGAAGTGAGATTATCCGCAGGTGCAAACTTCATCGTGCCATTAACTGGCGCTATTATGACAATGCCTGGCTTACCTAAAGTTCCAGCCGCTGTGAAGATGGAAGATGTGCCTTACGATCAAAAACTTGATCATTAATGCAGATTTTTCGGACAAATTTCAAAAATTCCCCCTATTTAATCTATAGAGGGATTTTTTATGTCGCTTATCGAATTAAACAAAGTATCTAAAGCCTATCTTATCAATAAGAATGAGAAAAAGTATGTCTTAAAAGACATTACTTTATCGTTTCCTGAGACTGGTTTAATCAGCGTTTTAGGCAAATCTGGCTGCGGTAAGTCCACTTTGCTTAATCTTATTGGGGGATTAGATAAAGCAAGCGAAGGAACAGTTTATTACAAAGGAGATAACATCGCTAAATATAAAGGTAATCAACAAGTAGCTTTTAGAAAAAGTGAAATCAGTTACATCTTTCAACATTATCATTTGTTAGAGAATCAAACCGCTTTATATAACATCATGCTTCCTTGTTTGTTAAATGGAGATAGTTTTAAAACTGCTAAAGAGAAAGTTTTATCTTTGATAAATAAGTTCTCTATTAAAGAGGAACTATTGGATAAGAAATGCTCTAAGTTATCAGGTGGAGAAAAAGAAAGAATCGCTATAATGCGTTCGTTTATTAGTAACACTAATGTCATCTTAGCGGATGAACCTACTGGTGCTTTAGATAAAGATAACGCTTTGTTAGTAATGGAATCATTAAAAGAGGCTAGCAAAAGTTCCTTAGTAGTGATGGTTACTCATAATGAAGAACTAGCAAAAAGATATAGTGACCGCATTATCCATATGAAGGATGGGAGAGTTATCCAAGATGAAAAGATAAAACTAATAAGCGGTAAGCAATATCAAATCAGTAAAGAGAAGAAGTCCAATCCTAATTGGTATAGCAAAATCATCGCTAAAAACTTTTCTAAAAGATTTAAAAGAAATATCTTCTCAATATTAGCGGTCACTATAGGGGCAACCGCAAGTATGTTGATATTTGGCTTTAGTAATGGGGCACATGATTCCATTATGAAATCAGCAGAATGCCAGTTTGATTATGGAGTGGCTTCTATTAGCAAAGAAAAGAAAATTGTTAGTGATGAGTCACCAATCACATTGATACAAACATTACGCACTGACGAGGAAGAGATAGATGAATTAAGTAGTGAATATGATTTCTTACACTTTTGTTATTCGTATGATTCATTAGTGACGCCAACTTTAGATACATATATCAATGAAAAGGAAATACAGGGCTTAACATATACACCTATCTATTCTTTTTGTGATTCTTCAATAAATAAGAGCTTATTAATCAAAGGTAAATTACCGATAGTCGATACATTAAATATGGTGGTTATCAATCAAACAGCTTACGACTATTTAAAAAAGGAAACCAAAAGTGATCCACTTAACACTTATATTCGTTTAAAAGATGGTGGAACATTTACTTATTACACGGATAATATCGAAAAGCCATATATTACAGATTATTTTGTCTATGACCGATTAGTGGAAATCGTTGGTGTTGTTAAAGAATTATCATTCTTAAACACCCCTAAGATTTATTACTCGTATAAAGCCTTGGATAAGTATATGGAAGAAACTATTTTAAATAATCTATCTGAATATCTAGGAGAAACCAGTTGGAAAGATAGAGTAATGTTTGCTTCTGATAATGAGTATATCTCCAATTATTCACATCGCGTATTTCTTAAAAATAGTGGAGATGTGTATCGGTTGAAAGAGATGAAAACGACACTAAAAGAAGGATATAGTCTCAATAGCAATGCTTTAACAATTGAAGAAACATTGTTCTCTTTAGTGGATGCCGCTAGTGTCGGCATGGAAGTATTCTTAGTGATTGCTTTAGTGGGCACTGCAATGATTATCGGTATTGTTTCTTTTGCCTCTTACGCTGAAGATATTAAAGACTCTGCAATATTGCTATGTATAGGGGCTAAACGTGAAGATATATCTTCTCTATATGTTTTTGAAAACTGCCTTATAGGCCTTATTGGATTAACATCATCTTTTATCATCGCTTTGTTAAGCCAAAATCCACTTAACCATCTAATCGAAAGATTTACTTCTTTAATCAATATCATAGATATTCCGTTTTATTCATTTCATGGAAGAATGCTTCTCTTTCCTCTTTTAATTGTCATGTCCGCTTTATTGATTTGTATATTGGCAACCTATGTACCAATTTCTTTTTCAAAGAAGATTTCTCTTAAGGAGGAGTTAAACGCTAATGATTAAGATTACTAATTTATCTAAAAGCTATGGTCCTAGAAAGGTATTATCTAATATCTCTTTTGACTTCAAAGAAAAAGGAATCTATGTGATATATGGTCCATCCGGTTCTGGTAAAACCACTTTATTAAACTGTGCTGCGGGTTTAACTGATTTTTCTGGTTCCATCCAAGTCAACCGCCAAAACATTGAAGCACTTAATGATGATGATTTAAGTCGCTTACGCTTAACTACTTATGGTTTTGTTTTCCAGGACTTTAAACTGTTCGAAACAGAGACCGTCTTGGCTAATTTGTTGTTTCCATTAGATACTTTGTATTCAATATCCAAGGCACAAAAGATAAGAAAATGTCGTGATCTACTAGCCCTTGTTGGCCTTCCTGATAAAGAAAAACAAAATGTAAATAAACTAAGTGGTGGAGAAAAGCAAAGAGTGGCTATTGCCCGTTCTTTAATTAATGATCCAATTGTTCTTCTATGTGATGAACCAACAGGCGCTTTAGACGAGAATACAGGAAATGAAATCATGAGTATTTTAAAGAGGATTTCCAGGCGCGCTATTGTGATTATGGTTTCCCATGACCAAAGCCTTACTAAACAATATGCTGACGTCATTATTGAAATGAATGAAGGCAAAATAGTGAATGTTATAAAGCAAAGAAAAGATTCGTTTTCCGAATCACATCTGCCCGTTTTAGATAATGGTGTGAGCAATGATAAGACAAAAATCAGCGATAGTTTTCTTATTAGACATACCTTCCATACAACGAAGCAAAAGAAACTAAGAACAGGACTTTGCTATACGATGACATCTATGGGGTTAATAGGTGTAGGATTAGCCTTTGCCTTATCTTCCACAATCGCGGACAACATCAAACAGGCGTATCGTGAGATTGTTGATGAAAACTCAATCGTGGTTACTCTTAAGGATAAGAATAGTTCCATTCAAGGGCAATATGCCGCTAGCTTTTACGAAGTTAACGATATTAAAGAAACATATTCAGAATACATTGATGATATAGGTGCTACTTATTACTGTAATTTTGAAAAGTTTTTTGAAGATAGAAACGAACTAGCGTTTGTCAAAGGTTATAGAAGAAGTGTCATACCAGGCTTTAGTGCTCGTCATATTAATGAATTTGAATGGTTAGAGGATATAAATACAAAAATATATCCAGAGGATATCCAAACACTAAAGGATGATGAGATTATCTTATCATTAGACTATGTCACGCTTAGAGATCTATGCTTCGAACTACAAATTGATAGGAATATAAACTCTTTAAGTAACTATTTGTTAAGCAATACTTTAGATGTCTATTTTGATTTAGCGAATTATAGTTGGGATTACACAGATGAACAACTATTAACAGTAAAAGGCTTCGCATTAGAAAATAGCTTAAAGATTTATCACAGTAATCATCTATGGAATGAACATATGTTTGAAGAGATGATGAGATTTCCAAGTAATGACGCTCTTTCATTAAAAGATAATGAACCATGGGTAATGAAGAAAATCTATTACTTAAAAGCAAAAGAAAACAGAGATAAGCTACTTAACCTATTTCTAGATAGTGAAGAAATGGATAAATATATTTTCGAAATCGCAGATGAAATGTTTTATCCATGGCTTTATTATGGTAGGAAAATAGAAGAAAGAAATCGTATCCATGTCTTTATAAACACAATAGCCCATATTCCAAATTGGCATGTTGATTACTTTATGAACAATGATAACAATCTAACGTCACCAATATATGGAAATAATTCAGGTTTTCTTATCTATCCAGAATCATTGATGATGGGCTTTTCAAAAACGATGTATTTCTCCAAAGATGAAGATCAAATAAACACAGTAGTGGATAAGTTTACGTCCAAGAATAAAGATGGCATTTTCGAAGAGAATCTCCCAGACGGTGTTTTAAGCGGTAATTACGCAAAAAGTCTGCAAAACGGCGTTAGATTTGAAACAATTGAAGGAAAAACACTGCAAAAAGGCAATAAACCTGAGAGCTTAAACGAGATTGCTGTTTCGAGAGCTTTCGCTAAAGAGTGTCACATAGAAGATATTAACGAAATAGTCTATGTGACGACCGCTAGAAGGGAAGCTATAACTAACAATGGAGGGGTAATCAGTGACTATGTAGTTGTGCCGCTCATAGTCACTGGTCTTATAGATTCAAACAAGAATTGTATATATCACGAGAAGAACTGGACTTCGCTTTTTTATCAATGCAAAATTGGTATTAGCGCTTATGAATTACAAACGAATTCAATATCATTTACATTAAAAGATTCTAAGAAAATAGATGAGAGCTTAAAGCTGTTTAAAAAGGGCTTTCCTGATTATAACGTTGTTAACCCTCTTTGTGATGTTAATGATAGTGTTGATAACGTGTGTTTTTATATCACAATTGTGCTCATTATCTTCTCTATGGTAGCGACACTAATCTCTATTCTTTTACTAACAATCAGTAATTACCTCTACATTTTGGAGGGAAGAAAAGATATCGCACTTGCTAGATGTATTGGTGTCAACAAAAAGGAGAGTCGGAAGTTTCTTTATTACCATTCCTTAATCCAATGTCTTATCTCTTTTGCAGTTGCTAGTGTGGAACTATTCATGTTCTCATTTGTGGCTAACCTTGAAATCAGTAATGCTTTATCGACGAGTTCTCACTTTTCTTTTAACCCAATAGCTTTCCTACCAATGTTTGCTTTGGCGTTTTCTATCGCCATTATTTCTAGCTTCTTTATGAGCAGAAGAATTAATAAAATTAATCCACTCGAGGCGCTTAAACAATAAAACAAATCTTATTTTGTTTTGTTAATTTGATAATTATCCCTTATAATAGGTAGCGCACTAAAAGAGGAAAACACTATTATGGGATTAAAAGCAGGCATTGTTGGATTACCAAATGTTGGAAAGTCAACCTTATTCAACGCAATTACAAATTCACACGTTGAAGCGGCGAACTATCCATTTGCAACCATCAATCCAAATACAGGTGTTGTTAACGTTCCTGATGAAAGATTAGATTTTTTAACAAATATTTTTAAACCTGAAAGAAAGATTCCTGCGACAGTTGAATTCACTGATATCGCGGGTTTAGTCAAAGGCGCTTCCAATGGTGAAGGCTTAGGCAATAAGTTCTTAGCCAACATTCGCGAATGCGATGCTATCGTGGAAGTCGTCCGTTGTTTTGATAACGCTGATATCGTTCACGTTGAAGAATCCGTTGATCCAATTAGAGATATTGAGATTATTAATCTCGAACTCGTTATGGCGGATTTAGATACTGTTGATAAGCGTATTGAAAAGAGCGAAGCTAAAGCTAGAATCGCTAAAGATAAAGAAGCTATCTACGAAATGAATCTTCTCAAACCTTTGAAAGAAGTTCTAGAACAAGGCTTACCAGCAAGAAAAGCAAAACTTACTGAAGATCAAGTTGCTTACTGCAAAGTTAATTATCATTTATTAACAGATAAGCCAATTATCTACGTTGCTAACGTTGGTGAAAGTGATTTGATGGACTTAGATAACTGCAAGTACTATCAAGATGTCTTAGCATATGCTTCTAAAGAAAATAGCCAAGTCATTCCAGTCTCTGCTCAAATTGAAAGTGATTTATCTGAATTAAGCGAAGAAGAAAGAAAAGAATACTTAGCGGAACTTAACGTCAAAGAATCTGGCTTAGAAAAAGTTATTAAAGCCACTTATAAATTGTTGAATTTATCAACATTCTTCACTGTTGGTGCGGATGAGTGCCGTGCCTGGACATTTAAAAACAATATGTCAGCGCCTGAATGTGCTGGTGTTATCCATACCGATTTCCAAAAAGGTTTCATCTGTGCGGAAGTTTACCCATATGAAGCCATTCATGAACTCGGAAGTGAACACGCTGTTAAAGATGCGGGAAAGATTAGAACAGAAGGTAAAGGTTACTATCCAAAGGATGGTGATATTATGTTCTTCCGTTTTAATGTGAAAAAGTAATATGAGAATTGGATTTGCTACTGATATTCATAGACTAGTTGAAGGCCGTAAGCTTATGCTCTCTGGCGTATGCGTTCCTAGCCCCGTGGGTGAGTTAGCGCATAGTGATGGTGATGTTGTTTACCACGCTGTTAGCGAAGCTATCTTAGGCGCGCTTGCTCTTGGTGATTTAGGAAAACATTTCCCAGGCACACCAGAATTTAAAGATATTGATTCATCAATAATCGTTAAAAGAGTAGTGGCCATGATGGATGAAAAAGGCTATGAAATCAACAACGTTGATGTATCAATCACATTAGAAAAACCAAAACTTGCATCATTTATTATGGAAATGCGAAATAACTTAGCGTTATTATTAAATACTTCCTTAGAGAATGTTTCCGTTAAAGCGGGAACTAATGAGGGTATCGATGATATCGGAAGAGGCTTGGCCGTAAAAGCGGACGCCATTGTCATGCTTAGAAAGAAAGGAGAATAAAATGGACATTATTGAAAACATTAAACTCAAAATCCAAAAAGCTCTTTTAGATCTTGGCCAAGAAGTTGCTCTTAACGATATCGTCATTGAAAAGAGTAAAGACGAAGCTCATGGTGACTATGCCACCAATGTGGCGATGAAGTTTTCTCGTTTATTCGCTAAGGCTCCTCGTGATGTCGCAGCGATGTTAATTGAGAAAATTAATAGAGACGGTATTGATAAAATCGAAATTGCTGGTCCTGGTTTCATTAACTTCTTCATGAAGCATGATTCTTTACAAGCGTTCGTTAACAAGATTATTACTGAAGATGAAAAATATGGTCGTTCACCAAGAAAGAACTTCAAAGTGAATGTAGAATTCGTTTCCGCTAACCCAACCGGTATCCTTCACGTCGGTACCGCTAGAGGTGCGGCGATTGGTGATAGCATCTCCCGTATTTTAGATTTCGCTGGTTATGACGTAACCAAGGAATACTACATCAACGATGCCGGTAGCCAAATTACAAATCTTGCCTTATCTATTCAGGCCAGATATAAAGAATTATTCGGTATCCAAGCCGAAATCCCAGAAGATGGTTATGCTGGTCATGATATCGTCGAAATTGCTGAATCCATTAAAAATGAAGTTGGCGATGAAGCACTTAAGATGGCTGACCCAATTCCATTCTTCAAGGAAAAAGGCGTCAAAATCGAACTTGATAGGATTGTTAAAGACTTAGAATTATTTAGAGTTAAACATGATGTCTTCTCTTCAGAGAAAGCCATCAGAGCGGACAACGCTATCGAAAAAGAATTAGAATTCTTAAATAAATACACATACAAACAAGACGATGCTCTTTATTTAAAGACATCTGACTTTATCGATGATAAAGATCGTGTTATTCAAAAGAGCAATGGTGATTATACCTACTTCTTACCTGATATCTGCTACCACGTTAATAAATTATCACGTGGATTTGACGCTCTTATCGATGTTTTAGGTGCAGATCATCATGGTTATATTAACAGAATGAAATCTGCTTTAATGATGCACGGATATCCACAAGATATTCTCCATGTTGAATTAATTCAAATGGTGAGATTCCTTAAAGACGGACAAGAATATAAAGCTAGTAAGAGAAGAGGCGACGCCATCACTTTAAGAGATGTCTGTGAAGAAGTTGGTGTCGACGCTATGCGTTATTTCTTCGCGATGCGTGCTCCTTCTTCCCACTTAGACTTTGATATGGACTTAGCCAAAGAACAAAGTTCTAATAACCCAGTCTATTATGCTCAATACGCTCACGCTAGACTATGTTCTATTCTAGAACAAGGCAAAGATATCGCTATTGATAACAGTGCTAAATTATTAAGCCAACCATCCGAAATGGCTTTATTAAAACACCTCGCTGACTTTGCTAACTTAGTGAACGATGCCGCGAAAGACAAAGCTCCATACAAAGTCACCAATTACATCCATACCCTCGCGGAACTCGTGCACGCTTTCTACAACGAATGCCGTGTTATCGACCAAAACAATTTAGAACTCAGTGGTTCACGTCTTGCTTTAGTTAAAGCAAGTAAAATAGTGTTAAAGAATGCGCTTGCCCTTATTGGTGTCAGCGCTCCAATACATATGTAGGAGGACATTAATATGTCAAAATCTTTATTAGACCTTGCTTACGATTACGTAAGCGCCCAAAGCCAACAAAGCAAGTTCCAAGATATTTGGGCTTACTGTGTTAAAGAAGCTGGCTTAAGTGAAGAAGAAGCAGCAGCAAAAGTCTCTCGCTTCTACACAAACTTAATGTTAGATGGCCGTTTCGTCACCTTAGGCGAAAACGAATGGGACCTCAGAATTCGTCACAAATTCGAAAAAGTCCACATCGATATGAGCGAAGTTTATAGCGATGTCGAAACTTCTTACGACGACAGTGAAGAAGAAGAGGAAGAAGCCGAATACAATAAGGCCTTCGAAGACGAAGAAGAACCAAAAGAAGAAGACTTCAATTCTGACGAAGAAGAATCTGAAGAATCTGAAGAATCTGAAGAAGAAACAGAGGATAACGAATTTTAATGTTTGAGGCGATCATCTCAAAGATTGAGCAATATGATTCGATAGTGATTTTCGGTCATCTTAATCCCGATGGTGATTGTTATGGAAGCCAAATTGCTCTAAGAAACATTCTCAGAACGAGATATCCAGAAAAGAAAATCTACTGCGTAGGTAGTGGGTTAAAAAAGTTTTTTGATATTCTTGGCAAAATGGATGTTGTTTCTGATGAAATAATTGCCCAATCTTTAGCTATCGTTCTTGATAGCAATGACATCAATCGTTTGGAAGATAAAAGAGCGTGGAAAGCGCGTGATTTTGCCAAAATTGATCATCACATTGACACCTATACTTTCCATGAAGGTCCAGAGGTCATTGATGATACCGCCACATCAACTTGCGAATTGATTTATCGCTTTGCGAAAGAAAACAATTTCGAAATCGATTTAATCGCTGGTAGCGCTCTTTATCTTGGTATGATGACTGATACCGCGAGATTCCAATTCGCTAATAACTTTGTCAGGATGTTCGAAATTGCCCGTGATTTATGTGATCTCGGTGTCGATCCAATCTTATTAAATAAGACAAACAATTTAGTTCCTGAAATATCAATAACCATTAAATCATTCATTTATAGCCACGTGAAAAAAGACAAACGTGGTATCATCTACGCTATTGCCACCAAAAAAGATAGAGAGCAACTCGGAGTCACTTCCGCTCAAATCTGTGCCAATACATCTTTATTAAGTTATGTCACAGGTTATCCGGTTTGGCTCATTGCCTCTGAAACCGATAATGGTGGTATGCAAGTAGAAATGCGTAGTAGCACCTTTGACATTCAAAAAATAGCCACACACTTTGGTGGTGGTGGTCATACATTTGCCGCAGGCTTTACTTATAAGAAGTTTGGTCCAGAAGTCATCAATGAACTTTTAGACTTACTCGCCGGTGTGGTGAAGAAAGGAAATGAATAGAATGTGGGAAGAACAACTCCAAGCCGCGATTGAAGCGGGCGTAAAAGCCATTAAAGGTATATTAGAAATATACAATACCGACTTTTCCGTTGAAATCAAAGATGATAACTCTCCAGTTACTATGGCGGATAAAAACGCTGATAAGGTCATTAGAGAATATCTTCACGAAAAATTTCCAACATACGCTTTCTTAACAGAAGAAAGTACTGATGATATATCTAGATTAGATAACGATTTCGTTTGGATTGTTGATCCAGTCGATGGCACAAAAGATTTTGTCGCTAAAGATGGTGGCTTCACCACAAATATTGCGCTTGCCTATAAGCATGAGGCAGTCGTGGGTGTTGTTGTCGTTCCTTTAACTGGTGAAATCTATTTTGCGGCCAAAGGTTTAGGTGCCTTCTACCGTAAAGACGGACTCACAAAACGCATACACGTCAACGATAAAACTGAAAATATTACCGTTTATAAGAGTGTCTTCCATTCCAAGCCGGAAGAAGATGCGGTGATTGCAAAACACGCTGATAAAATCGCTAAAACTGAAAAGTGGGGCTCCGCTTTGAAAGCGTGTAGAATTGCCCAAGGTTTAGGCGAACTTACCTATCGTTTAAGCGATGGCACAAAAGAGTGGGATACCGCTGCTAGTCAAGTCATCGTTGAACAAGCTGGTGGTGTATTTTTAACACCAAAAAAAGAACGCATGATGTATAACCGCACAGATGTACATAATCGTGAAGGTTATTTAATTTGTAATAGAATTGAAAATTTCTTGCTATAATATATTTGATTTACTAAACACGTAGGGTGTTAGATAAACATAATTTTTTCGGAGGAAATTTTTTCATGAAAAGAAAACTAATTGCTATGTTAGCAGTTTTTGCTGCATTATCGTTAGCCGCTTGTAATGGTGGCGGCAACAAATCCACAGCAAAACCAACTTCAAATTCTGGACAAAAAACGTCATCCAGTAAAAAAGAAAGTTGGGGCTCTTGGACAGTTGTTACTCCAGCAACATGTGGCGCGGAAGGTAAGAAGGAACGCGTGAGTGACGCAGGAAACAAGCAAGAAGAAGCAATTCCAAAACTCAAACAACACACTTGGGCTGATGATGGTGATGTCGCAGCAAGTAATGGTGGTGTTGCATACAAGAAAGTTAAATGTTCGGTTTGCCAAGCCAAAGGCCTTATGATTTCAACTGCTGAAAGCACACATACCGGCACACCAAAGAGTGCTCCAGAAGGCTGCATTAAATTAGGCAAAGACGGTGATACATTTGAAGTCAAATTCAATTTAGAAGAAGCTGTTACTGGTGTTCTTTATCAACGTGGTCGTATGGACTATTGGTATGAAAGTTCCAACAATAACCAAGAAAAAGGTTATTACGATCAAAACAATGGTCATACAGACACCTCCACAGGTGTTGGCAACTTTAAAGTTGAAATCGGCTTAGAAGGTGCAATGACTGAGGTGAGTATCGCTGATAAGACAGCATTCAAATTTGCCGATGCCCTTCCAGAAGAAGGCGGTATAGACTTTGGTGATCATAAGTGGTCTGCATTAGGCGACTGTGAGATCGGTGCTGTTTCATTATCCGCTGGTTTGAATACAATCAAATACACCAGAGTTGATAGTTACAACTTAGCTGTTCACGATTTTGTGATTGTCTTAGCTGCTTAATAGTAAAAACATTCTGAATTAATCAGGGAATCGATTTCGGTTCCCTTTTTCTTTTGAAACTTAAATGAACTTTAAGGTAACCTGAAAGTCATAATGACTATAGATAGATAGTCACTTTTTTTATTTATTCAAAAGTAATAGAATGTTCCACAGAGGTATTAGATATTATGAACAAAAAATATGTTTTAGGTTCGCTTCTTATCTTTACTTTAGCTGTGACTGGCTGCCAAACTGGTGGCAATAGTACTCCTAGTAACAACCCAAGCAGCAACGGTAATAGTGAAAGTAGCATTATTCAACCTAGCAAAGACCCAGATGAAATCACTGGTGGTACATTTAATTTTAACGATGATGAGCTTAACACTGCTCAAGAAATTCACACCGCAAATCAACTCAAGTATTTAAATCTTTCCAAACCATACTACGAAATGACTAGTAGTGACTTAAATGCTTGTGATGCTTATGGTAACAAAAACGTTTCCACTCCAGATCAAACAAAACTTGATTGGGAATTCACTGCTCCAGATGGCTATGAAGTGAAGAACTACACATTAGTCTTCTCTCAAAACGCTGACTTAAGTGATCCATATGTTGTTGAAGGTACAAAGGAAACATCAATTAGTTTCTATAACTCCTTCTTAGGCACAAACTACTTCAAGATTGTTGCTAACTTCACAACTGGCGGCAAACAATCAAGTGATGTTAAGACATTTAAAGTCACCGAACAAGCTCCAAGAAATTTATATGTTGGCAATATGCCAAACTTCCGTGATATGGGTGGTAGAACAACCTATGCCGGTGGTAAGGTTAAACAAGGTTTAATCTACCGTGGTGCGGGTAATAACTTCGACCAAAGAGGTACCGCTCCAAACGCCGATGCACAAGATATTATGTTGAATCAATTAAGACTCAAAACAGAAATCAACGTTTCTAATAACACAGGCAACAACATTAATTTAAGCGGCAACAACGTCGTAGATGCTTTCATGGCCTTCGGTGCAGTTCCATATTCCAACTTAGCTAGAAACTCTGTCAGAATTAGACAAGTTATGGACGTCTTAGCGGATGAAAGTAACTACCCTGTCTTCTATCACTGCCGTATCGGTACAGATAGAACTGGTATTACAGGCTTCATGATTAATGGTTTACTTGGTGTTCCATTCAATGAATGCGTCCAAGATTATGGTTTCTCAAACTTTGCTCCAATTGATAACCAAAGATATCCACATAAAACAGATGATAAAAATGGTGACGATATCGCTAAATATCTTGATGAATTATTAGCTTTACCAGGTGAAACATTCCAAGAACAAGTTTATCTTGCTCTTCGCATGATTGGTGTTCCAGCTGCTAAATTAGACAAGATTATCGATATCATGACATATGGCACAAAAGCGACAATCCCAGCCACCGCCAAAATCGGCGAAGGTGACGGTTTAACTTCTGATGCCACAAAGTCAACAAGTTCTGACTATAAGGCACCTGCTACATATTATGCTATGAGCAGTGGCAAAAAAGTCAGCTTCAAAGCAACCACAACCGCTGGCAAAAAAGATGTCATTGTTTATATGGGCTACACTGGTAATGTCTCAAATAACAATAACCAAGCTAAATTATCTGCTTCCATTACCTTAAAAATTGATGGTGTTGAACAAACAATTTCCAGTACAAAGAACTTATGGACAGCTGGCTTTGGTGCAACTCAACAAGACACTAGAATCGGTTACATGTTCAATATCTTAGGCAACTATGATTTCACTGCCGCTGAACACACAGTGGAAATCAGCTCTAAGAATGGCACATTCAACGTTGGTTCTATTACCATCGCTGATCGCGCTTAAAAATCATTTAAAGCAAAACCTTTGCTAAAAAATGACCCTCTATGGCACAATAACCTTAGAGGGTTTTATTTATGAAAGAATTTGTTTTATCCAATGGTGTAAAAGCACCTGCTTTAGCCTATGGCACATGGTTAATTAAAAATGAAGATGCTGCTAGATGTGTAAAGATGGCACTAGAGGCTGGTTATCGTCATATCGATACCGCACAAGCCTATGGTAACGAAGAAGGCGTTGGACAAGGTATTAGAGAGTCTGGTCTTAAAAGAGAAGAAGTCTTTATTACATCCAAAGTAAAAGCAGAACTCAAATCCTATAAAAAGGCTAAAGCTTCCATTGATGAATCTCTTAAGAAATTAGGCGTTGATTACATCGATTTAATGCTTATTCACTGCCCACAACCATGGGCCTTATTTAGAGGACCATTTAGATACTTCAAGCAAAACATTCAAGTCTGGAAAGCAATGGAAGAAGCATACAAGGATGGCAAAATCCGAGCGATAGGTGTATCGAATTTCCTTGTCGATGACCTTGAAAACATCATCAATAACTGTGAGATAAAGCCAATGGCTAATCAGATCCTTTTACACATCGGTGAGACCCCGGTTGATGTTATTAAATTCTGCCAAGAAAACGATATTGTGGTTGAAGCTTATTCCCCAATCGCTCATGGTAAAGCGCTCAATAACGACGCTATTAAAGCAATGGCGGATAAATATAAGGTTTCAGTCCCTCAACTCTGTATCAAATACACATTACAATTAAATACAATCTCTATTCCAAAAGCATCTAGCAAAGAACATATTGA
Organism: uncultured Caryophanales bacterium; assembly: GCA_946401755.1. Lineage (GTDB taxonomy): Bacteria > Bacillota_I > Bacilli_A > RFN20 > CAG-826 > RUG14515. The sequence goes on from CAMIVH010000001.1 coordinate 14,891, forward strand.
AGATAATATGAAACTAGGCTTTGAAATCGCTGAAGAAGATATGATTGAACTTATGAAACTCAACCGTATCGACTATGGTTCTGATGCATTTTGGCCAGTATTTAGCAAGAAGAAACAAGGATAAAGAAAACAACTTAATTCAAAAATATTTGAATAGTTGTTATACAAGCGTAAAATATCTCCGAGGACTTTTTTATGGAAGAAATTAACAACTTTATCAAAACAATCATGGAAAAAGACTTGGAGGAAGGTCGTGTCAAAAGTATCGTTACACGTTTCCCTCCTGAACCAAATGCCTATTTACACATTGGTCACGCTAGAGCGGTTATCAATGACTTTGAACTTGCAAAAGCATTCGGTGGTTACACCAATTTAAGATTTGATGATACTAACCCAGTTAATGAAGGCGCTGAATATGTCCAAGCCATTATTAACGATATTAAATGGTTAGGCTATGAACCAAAGAACATCTTCTTCGGTAGTGATTATTTTGAAGAGCAATACCAAAGAGCTATTCTTCTTATTAAAAAAGGCTTAGCGTATGTTGATGATCTAAACGCTGACGAGATTACTGCTTACCGTGGTACATTAACTGAACCAGGAAAAGATTCTCCATATAGAAATAGATCAATTGAAGAAAACTTAAAATTATTCCAAGAAATGCGTGATGGCAAATATGGAAATGGTGAGAAGACATTAAGAGCTAAAATCGATATGGCTTCCCCAAATATTAATATGCGTGACCCAGTCATGTATCGTATTTTACATGTCCCACATCATAGACAAGGCGATAAGTGGTGCATTTACCCAATGTATGACTTTGCTCACCCATTACAAGACGCAATTGAAGGTGTCACCCACTCATTATGTTCCTTAGAATTCGATAACCATCGTCCTTTATATGATTGGTTTGTTGAAAAATGTGAAATGCCACATGTCCCACATCAATATGAATGGGGCAGATTAAATATTACTAATACAGTGATGTCCAAGAGATATCTCCGTCAATTAGTCGATGGTGGTTACGTCGATGGTTATGATGACCCACGTATGCCAACATTAGTCGGTTTAAAGAGAAAAGGTTTAACACCAGAAGCGATTAGAAACTTCATCCTTTATACTGGCTTATCAAGAATCAACAGCACCACAAATGCGGAAAATCTTGATAACTTCCTTAGAGAAGAATTAAAACTTAAAGCTACTCGTCCAATGGCGGTCCTTAATCCATTAAAAGTGGTTATCGATAACTATCCAGAAGGACAAATTGAATATTGTGATGCTTCTAACAACATGGAAAATGAAGAGTTAGGCCATCGTCAAATTGCTTTCGGTAAATACTTATACATCGAAAGAGACGACTTCATTGAAGAAAAACCAAACCGTAAATGGAAGAGATTATCCGTTGGTGATGAAGTCCGTTTAATGCATGCTTATTTCATTAAATGTAATAGTGTAGTTAAAGATGATAATGGCAACATCGTTGAAATCCACTGCACATATGACCCAGAAACCAAATCTGGCAGTGGTTTTGATGCCCGTAAACCAAACGGCACAATTCACTATGTTGAAGCCACTACAGCCTTACCAGCCACATTTAATCTTTATGAACCATTAGTGTTTGATGAAACTGAAGAAACAAAAGGTCAATCATTCATTGAAAGATTAAATCCAAACTCTTTAATTAAGCTTGAAGGTTTCGTTGAAGCGTCCTTAAAAGACACCAAACCATTAGATCATTTCCAATTCATCAGAACCGGCTATTATTGCACTGATAAATTATCCACAAGTGAGCACTTAATCTTTAATAGAACCTGCCCACTCAAATCTTCTTTCTAAAACCAAAACTTACAAAAAGTTTGAAAAAATGACATAATATTAATGTATATGTCAGATTTTAGTGTGAATGATGAAGTTATCCACTGCCGCGAAGGTCTCTCCACAATTATTGGGAGCAAGGAAATGAACGGCAAAGAGTATTTTCTTGTGCAAGTAAATCGTATCAGTGGTGAAACTTTCTATGTTCCAGTAGATTCTGCTGATAATATCATTCGTCATATTATGAATGTTAAAGAAGCTGATGAACTTCTTAAACTAGTTAAAAAGATTGGCAAAGATTTCAATACCAATACAAAACAAAGAAGAGATGCATATAAGAAGAGATTATCTTCTGGTGATGTCAAAGACATTGCTTATTTATACCGCCAATTATTCTTCTATAACAAGTTAGGTGAAGACAATGGTGAGATTAAATTAGGTCCTGTTGATTTGGATATGCTTAACTACGCTAAAAACATGTTATTAGATGAATTAGCAATTACTTATAAGCAATCAAGAGAGTCTGTTGAGAAATATGTTGAGGAAAAAATCTCCTCTTTATAAGTTAACCCACTTTAATAATTGATTATATAGTTCATCAATAGAAGAAATGGTTGTGTCGTTAGGACACATTTTTTCTAGTTCTTCTTTAGTACGATAGCCATAGTTAACTAATAGGTATGGTAGTCCAACATTGGTAGCGCTTTCTTTATCTACATTAGTGTCACCAATATAGAGACATTCATCTTTATTTATATTATTTTCCTTAATTATTTTATTAATAAGATATGGATCAGGTTTCTTAGGATGATCTAGGTATGAACCTTGAACAATGTCGAATAATCCTGGATACTCTTTAGTAATGATTTTATTAGTAAGGTCATTGTCTTTATTAGAGACCACCGCAATGGTCACTTTTCCCTTGAGCTCAGAGAGCATTTCCTTCATACCAGGATATGGTTTTGTATAGTCGGCATAATGGGATAGATAATAGGCTTTGAATACATCAAATACCTTTTGTCTTTCCTCATCAGATAAGGAGGATGGGGTACACCTTTTAATTAAAATAGTAGTGCCGTTTCCAATAGCTTTTCGGACGAATTCTAGGTCCTTTTCAGGCAGATTATAAAAATTTAACGCGTGATTTACAGCGTTTTTCAAGTCTACGAGTGTATCTAGGATGGTGCCATCTAAGTCAAAAATAAGTGTTTTCATTATTTTAAGTTTTTGACAACGTTGATAACGTCTTCATTAAAGACTAAATCACACATATTGTCATATGATGTAGATTCTTTATTGATGACCACTAAATAGCTGCCTTTGAAGTAACGGATAAAGCCTGCTGCTGGATAAACTTTTAATGAAGTTCCGATAACAATCATAACGTCACATGTCATGATTGCGTTGATAGATCTAGAAATAATATCTTCATCTAATGATTCTTCATATAAAACAACGTTTGGTTTAACAATTCCGCCACATTTATCACAGTGAGGAACACCTTTGGAATTCATGACATAATCAAGACCAAATAATCTTCCACATCTTGTGCAGAAGTTTTGATGAATGGTGCCATGTAATTCATAAACAATCTTTGAACCAGCTTTTTGATGAAGGCCATCAATATTCTGAGTTACAACAATAACATTTTTACCCTTCTTTTCTAAATCTGCGAAGTATTTATGAGCGGCATTTGGCTGTGCTTTTGGATAGCACATTTTGTCTTTATAAAACTCATAGAACTCTTCGGTGTAGTTTTGGAAGAATGTGTGAGAAATGATTTCTTCTGGTGAAGCTTGGTACTTAGTTTTTTGATTATAAATGCCATTTGCGCTTCTAAAATCAGGGATACCACTAGGAACAGAAATGCCAGCGCCTGTAAAGACAACAATCTGTCTTGCTTCATCAATTATTTTTTGTAAAGTTTCGTATTTGTTTTCCATGCCATTATGATAGCAAGATTGATTTAATTTGTATAACTGAATGATTAATTGTGCCTATATGTAAAGAAATATGTGAAAAGTCCTGTCCTGCGTGTATAATACACGTTAGACAGAGATTTAGAATTATTTGTCGCTTATATGGGAAAATTAAGATTCACTTTGACATATCTATTATTCTGGTTCGCGATTATTTTTTCTTGTTTACTCGCGGAAAACTTTTCTTTGTTTGCTAGTGACCATATGGGCGGAATGGAAATAGGATCACTTTATTTGCTCTCATTCTTTGTCATTCTCTTGTTGGTTTTTTATTACATCCTGGAGAGAAAACATAATGGCATCAAGATAGACACTGTTTTACTTTGCGCAATTGCTACTTTTGGTCTAGTATCAATTCTCACAGTTTGTTTCCAGGGAACTAGAACATTTACTGATGGCATCGATGGTGCAGTTGGAACAATATCTTTCTCACCAGAAGTGAAATTCCAATATGTTTTACAAATTATTATTTGGTGTGCAGTTTTATATGGCACCTTATATGCCATTACTCGTTATTCGATTTCTAGAAAATGGCTTAAATGGTTAGCACTTGTCTACATAGTTGGATTAGCGGGATGTGCGATTGTCGATATCTTCCTTGAATCAAACAAAATCATTGGTGTCTTTGCTGGTAATTATCAAGGCGATATCACGTTCATTATTTATAATTCAAACGTTTGGGCTCACTTATTATTAATCGGTATTTTCAGCTGTATTGTTTTGTGCCTGAAGAGATTTAAACCATACTACTATGCTGCTATGGCATTTTTCTTCTTCATGATTATTTTTACATCCTGTACAACCGCGATTTTTGTTTCTATTACAGTCATGGTTGCTTACACTGTGTTTGAGATTATCGCAGTGTTCTACAAGAACCGTAAAAAGTTAGTCACATACTTAGCAGCCTATATTGGTGGTCTTATTGTCTTTTCTGCAGTATTCGCATTGATGGTTATTGTTAACGTCGATATCTTTGCAAATTTCTGGGACTTCGTTTTTAAGGAAATCTTAAACAAAGACTACAGCACTTTAACTTCAAGAACTGGCATATGGGCATCGGTTTTTGGCTTATTAAGCAAGAATCCAATAGACTTCATTTTCGGTCTTGGTTATAAGACAGGTAACGCTATATTCACGGAATACTTTATGACATATCGTGATACAGGTTTTGCTATTAGAAGCACACATAATGGCTTTATGGAAGTATTCCTTAGACATGGATTATTAGGTGTTCTTGCTTATCTTACTTTATTATCAACATTTGTATTTGGATTAGTGCGTTTAATTAAGATAAAGCAGTACCGTGTCGCCTATCTCTATTCATTGTGCTTCTTTGGTATTCTGGTACACGGCATGGCTGAATCCACAACATTCTTCACACCAAATATCGGTGGTATGTACGCTACTTTGATATTCTTCCTGCCTGTTGCTAAAGAAGCAAAATACAATCGTTTGAAACTGCTCAATAAAGACTTACAGGAAAGAGATATTCCTACTAATAAGCTCAGCAATAGTGAGATTTGTTATTGCCTCGTATCGCTTTTAGTTGGTCTTGTTCTCGCGGTCGCTAGTGTGTTTTTATGCATGGGCAACACATTCACTACGCCTGAGCTTGTTATATACATCTGCTTGCTAAGCGTGCTTGTGCTAGCGTTGTTTATTTCGCCAGCATTATCGGGCGCTCGTAATAAAGCGTATTGGAGCGCGTTATTTAGACCAATCGCTAACAAGATAGTTATGATTGTGGTGACCATCGTTTTAGCGGTTATATCAGCCATAATCTTACAAACATTCTTCGCCTTTGATATTTTTTCAAGAATTATGTTTAGTTTAAGTGTATTCGCAATATTTAGTTTGGGTAGCTTACTTGCGTATGGAATTAAAGCGTGCCCTGTTGTAGATGAAATGAATAATCGTTTCACAAGACTTTTGCAAAAAGTCAGTAGTGAGGTGCCATATGAGTAAAGAAGAAACCGGTATCAAAATAATCACTAGTAATAAGAAAGCCCATTTCAATTACTTCTTAAGTGAGTTTACAGAATGCGGCCTCGTTTTAGTGGGCACTGAAATTAAGTCCTTGCGTGTGCACGGCTGTTCGCTTAATGACGCCTATATCGTGATTAGAGGTGGAGAAATGGAAGTTATCAATATGCACATCAATCCATATGATCAAGGCAATATCTTCAATCATGACCCATTAAGAACTCGTAAGTTGTTACTCCACAAAAAAGAGATTAAATGGTTTGAAGAAAAAGCTAAGCGTGATGGCTTCACAATTGTGCCTACACGCGTCTACCTGAAAAGAGGTAAAGCCAAAATGGAAATTGCTTTAGCGAAAGGTAAAAAGCTTTACGACAAGCGTGAAACCATCAAGCAAAGAGATATTAAACGCAGCATTAAAAACGGAGAAGATTAATATGAGCAAGATAGATTTAAAAACATATTTTGAAAACGTAGGACATGGTGAATACCAAAGAGAAAATTTCGACTCTTTTCTAAAGAAAGTCGGTTTTTCTTATAATATTCCTTCTATCCATATTGCCGGTAGTAATGGTAAAGGTAGCACAGCGAATTATCTTGCTAATATTTATCGCGCTCAAGGTTATAAAGTCGGTTTATTCACTTCTCCATATTTAGAAGTCGTTAATGAAATGATTAACGTTAACGGTCAAAACATCACCGATAACGAAATGATTTCTATACTAGAAGAATACGCTAAAACAATTGATAAATTTTCATTATCGCCATTCGAAATTCAAACGTTTATTGCCCTAACATACTTTGCTAGAAACAAATGCGATTTAGCCATTATTGAATGTGGTATGGGTGGGGAAATTGATGCGACAAATATCTTTACTCCAATCGCTTCAGTTATCACCTCTATCAGCCTAGAACACACTGCGTTTTTAGGCCGCTCAATCTGTGAAATCGCTTATCAAAAAGCAGGCATTATTAAAAGAGGAATTCCTGTTATTACAGGTATGTTAGATGAAGAAGCTATCAACACAATTGTTGAAGTTTCAAAAGAGAATGAATGCCAATTATCAGTCTCAGTTGAACCTGCAAAAGTAGTGTATGAGAATAAAGGCTTCAACTTTGCATATGGCACTCTTTCTGATTTAAGAATTAATTCCGCTGCAACATATTCTCTTAAGGATGCTTGCATCGCTTTAGAAGTTGTAAATAAACTTAATGAATCGTTACCAGTAACTGAAGAATCCATTAGAGCGGGTCTAGCTAATACTTATATGCCAGTTAGAATGGAAATACTTAAAGAGAATCCTTTGCTAATAGTGGATGGTTCTCATAATCCAGAAGGCGTACTAAATTTAACAAAATCTCTGCAAAACGTGGTCGAAAATCGTGCAATTCACGTTTTATTTGCCTGTTTCAGAGATAAGAATATTGAAAGAATGATTGCTTATCTAGGCGAATACAGTAAAGACATTATCTTGACTACGTTCCCTCACGAAAGAGCGAGAACAGAAGAGGATTATTTTCTTTATTTGGATGACTATTCATTCAAAGAAAACGCCCTTGAAGCGCTTAATGAATTATTAACAAATTATCCAGATGACGCCATCTTAGTTACTGGTTCATTAGCGTTTGCGGCTTACATCAAACAAAATTTGAAATGAGGTTAATATGCGTATCAGATTTATCAAGACCAACATCTCCCCAATACAAAAGATTTGCTTAACAGGTTTATTCATTGCCTTAGCGGTAATTTGTCAAAAAGTTATGGCAGTCAATTACATCCCTGCTTTGCCTTTTGTTCGTGTCTCGTTTTGTGGACCAGCTTTAATTATTTTTGCCTCGATTCTTCTCGGTCCTTTCTATGGATTGATTGTTGGGGCTGCTAGTGACTTACTTGGCTATTTAATTTTTGATCCAAGAACTAATCCGATGTTCTTTCAAATCACTTTAATTTATGCCGTTTTAGGTTTTGCATCTTATTTCGTATTCTCTCTAGTTCGCTCTATTACCAATCGTAAATTAATGTTTGGTATTGAAGTTGGAACACTTCTTCTCATTTGGGGAGCGGCGGCTTTATTTTTGATTACCAACGCAAAAGTCGAATTGGTTTTTAAAATTATCGTCCCAATTGCTTGTGGTTTATTATTTATCGGATTAATTTTGTTCTCTCTTCTCTTCAAGGGTAAAGAAGACAATCCATTTATTAGTCCGTTACATATTTGTTTTGCGTCATTTATTTGTGACTTCTTTTTCCTATTATGGTTTGGCTCACTGATGAAAGCTTGGGCTTTTGGTTTCAATTTATTCATCACCATTTTCTTATGCCAAGCCCTAGTAATGTTTGTGAATGTTGTCCTAGACACATTCTTCATTTCAATATTCCAAAGATTCACAAAGAAATATTTTGTTGAGGTTAGATAAGATGGAAGAAAGAAAAACCGAAGAATTAGAGCCAACTGAAGTTGTGCCTATTGATCAAAAAAGAGAAACAATTCACTTTCCTTGGGGAATGGCTATTATCATGGGAATTTTGATGTTATGCATCATTGTTTGCTTTATTGTTGTCATGATTTTAGGCCCAGTAAATTCCTCTTCCGCGAGTAGCGTAATTTCCAGTTCAGCGGTGTAAAGACATAAATATTTCTTTACAATGTTTGGTAGGAGTGATAAGTTATTAAAAGTTAATTGTGATAGGGGGGTTAAAGATGAGAGAAAAAGTTCTTTTGATTTGCGAAGAGTGCCTCTCAAGAAACTACACAACCACAATTAAAAAGGAAGGTGCAAAAAACCTTCAGATTAAAAAGTTCTGTAAGCGTTGTAATAAGATGACGCTTCATAAGATTAGCAAGTAAGGAGGTCCTTCTCATGGGTGTTAAAAAATTCACATCAGAAGTTATCAAAGAAGGCAAACGTGTTCGCTGGCCTAAAAGAGATGTCTTAGTTCCAGCATTTATTGTTGTCGTTATCATAGCCGCATTAACAGGCTTACTTTTAATGGGCGAAGATGCCTTAGGCAAAGGCTTAATCGATGTCCTTAGAAAGACATTTAATAGCTAGGAGGTATTTTCATGGCAGACGAAATCAAATTTACAGATAGTACAACAGATTTAAGTGAAGGCGAATCATCTAATGCTACATTAGGTGAAAAAGCTTGGTACGTGGTTAATACCTATTCCACACACGAAAACAAAGTCAAAGAAAACTTAAAACGTCGTGTTGAATCAATGGGCTTACAAGATTTAATCTTCCGTATTATTGTCGCGGAACAAGAAGTCCCAGTGATGAAAGATGGTATGCCAACCGACAAGACAAGAATGAAAAACCTTTATCCAGGTTATGTCTTCGTCGAAATGATTATGACAGACTATGCTTGGTACGTTGTTCGTAATACTCCAGGTGTTACCGGCTTCGTCGGTTCCTCTGGTAAAGGTACAAAACCATTCCCAGTTCCACGTGAACAAATTGAACCAGTTCTTAAGAGAATGGGTGAAATTGACGCCGATATGTTTGACCGTTACAGTGTTGATGACTACGTTAAGGTTATCCATGGTCCATTAGAAGGTACCGAAGGTCGTATTCTCTCCATCAATAGAGACACCAAAGTTGTTGAACTTGAAACCATCTTCTTTGGTAGATCCACAAAAGTGGAAGTCGACTTCTCCGAAATTGATAAAATCTAACTTGTTAATAACAAGCAACAAAAAACCAGCTTCATACGAGGCTGGTTTTATTTTTGCGTTTTTAATTACTGCTTTTTCTTCTTCTAGTTCTCACACCATTGATGGCTTCACGGAAGTTTCTAATTTCTTTAGTGCTACCAACAACGAAGATTGTATCATCTGGTAATAATGAGTCATTACCACCAGGAACGAAAGAACGGCCGTTACGCATGATTAGAACCACGCTGACGCCATATTTATCTTTGGTCGCTAAATCCCTTAATTGTTCTGGAACATAAGCGCTATTAACGACAATAGAGACGACGGAATACTTATCATCGAGTTTGTAGAAGTCTTTGAAGTCTTCGTTACCTAATCTGTTTGCTAACGCAACGCCAGCAGCCTTTTGAGGCATGATAACTTCAGTAGCGCCCAATTTCTTCATAATTGGTAAATAGTAGGCATCGTCAACACGAACGATGATAGATTTAACACCTAATTCTTTAAGAATAACTGTAGTCAAAATACTAGCTTCGATATGAGAACCGAAAGCGACGATCGCGGCATCAACATCCTTGATACCTAAATCTTTTAAAGCTTCTTCATCAGTCGCGTTAGCAACAGCGACGGTTGGAAGCAAAGCACTAATCTTTTTAACGGCTTCTTCGTCGGTATCAATCGCGATAACGTCCATACCGTTACCAACGAGTTCTTCAACGACAGAAATACCGAACTGACCTAAGCCGATAACTGCAAATGATTTTTTAGCCATATAGAGTGTCCTCCTTTAACCGATTAAAAAATCTTCTTCAACAAAACTATAATGCACATTAGAGTTTTTGTCTAAATGATTTTGGAATATCTGGAAAAATGCCATAGGTCCGAGATGACCTAAAAGCATTAAGAAACATAAGACAATTTTTGAACCAACCGAAAGGTAAGGTTCAATACCTGTATAGAAACCAACGTTACCAAAGAATGAGAAACAAGAGAATAAATAGAGTCCTAATAAATCTTCTTTCGCGGCTTCATTCATGGTGTAGCCCTTAATCTCTCTAACACCAAATAAGGAAACGAGAATAAAGGAAACCACGATAATGGTTACAACGACAAACACTAAACTCATACTCTTAGCAACGATATTATCAGAGAAGTTACGTTTGAACGCTGGCAAACGTTTGCCTCTAAAGTAAGAGAGAATGGAAATGATGATAATGAAAATAGTGGTGACCTTAATACCGCCCGCTGTTGAAAGAGGGGAACCACCAATAAACATCATCAAAGAGCAGATCATCTTACCAGGTAGAGAAATCTCACTAATTGGATAAACGCTGTATCCAGCGGTACGACAGTTAATAATGGTCAATATCACTTCAAAGATATTCATTGGGTTATCTGCCTTCAATCCATCTGTGAAGAAGAGGAATAAAGACATCACCACAATTAAGGCGCCAGTGGAAGCCAAAATCATCTTAGTAAATGAACTCCATCTTCTTGGATTTCTATGTTCGAAAACAGCATCAATAATGACTAAGAATGAGATACCACCAAGAAGTGATAAGAAACCATTATAAATAGTGAAATAGTAGTATAACCAATTATCAGTTAAAATCGCGCCGCCATTATTTGTAAATAAGCCATTCATTAAAGAGTTTGTAGAGCTAAATAAATCAAAGCCAGCGTTATTAAATGATGATACTGAATAGAATAAAGAATAAGACAAGATGTGAGACCAATCGCCAGGGAAGAGGGCGATAAACACTGGTAATCCTAATGCAAATCCCACTAACTCACAGACAGCGGTAATAATAATCAAACGACGGACAAATTGCACAATTTCACCGAAGTTATTAAAGGCAATAGCTTGGGAAATCATCAGACGATCTCTAAACTGTAGCTTTCTTCTAAAAATAGAAAATAAGAAGGTTAAAATCGTAACGATACCTAAACCACCAATTTGCACTAAAACCATCACAATGATTTGACCAGCGCCACTGAGGGTATTAACTAAGCCATCTGGATAAGTGGTGAGGCCAGTTAAACTCATCGCCGATAGTGAAGTGAAAAAGGCATCCATGTAGGAACCGACATGACACCATTCGTTATTCGGATTATCTCTAAATACGAAAGGCATACTGAGTAAAAATGAGCCCAGTAAAACAATCGCTAAGAACGAAATAATAAGCAATAAATATGGATTCAATAACTTGTTTTTCTTGATCATACTATTTGCTCTCTAGATGCCGATATAATACACTTTGTTATTATAAAAGTCAACTCTTGACAAATCACAAGTGATTTGAGGTTTGATATTTCTTCTTTCATTTAATCTAAATATAAAAAATCTCTTGCAACGTGCATACGTATTTTGATACGATATATGAGCATGTTGTCTTGCGCCATGAGAGAGCGCAAGCGCACGTGTGAAAGAGTACGTTCCGTGGAAGAGTGGCGATCACTCAATCACCACGGCACTGACAAATCTACAAAAGGAGGAAAGTCAAGTGAAGAAAATCGCAAAAGTCGTGAAGATGGAACTTCCTGGTGGCGAAGCTAAACCAGGTCCAAAACTCGCTTCTGCTGGTGTCAACATGGGTAAATTCTGTACAGACTTTAACGCCAAGACCGCCGACAGAAAAGGTGAAATCGTTCCTGTTATCATCACAGCTTATGAAGACAAGTCCTGTGACTTTGTCATCAAAACCTCTCCAGTAGCGGGTTTAATCTTAAAAGCCGCTGGAATCCAAAAAGGTAGTGCCACTGGCCGTAAAGGCAAAGTTGGTAAAATTACCAGAGCTCAACTCAGACAAATCGCTGAATACAAGCTCCCAGATCTCAACTGCGAAGACATTGAGGCAGCTATGAGAATCGTTGAAGGCAGCGCCAACAATATGGGCGTTGAAGTCGTTGACTAAGGTGAACGGAAATGTTTAGAAGTAAAAACTACAGAGCCGCCGCTGAAAAAATCGACGCAAACAAACTCTATACAATCGAAGAAGCAGCCGCTTTAGTGAAGGAAACCTCCACTGTTAAGTTCGATGCTACTATCGATGTCAGTTTCAAACTCAATGTCGACCCAAAACAAGCTGATCAACAAGTCAGAGGAACTCTCATCCTTCCACATGGTAACGGCAAAACCAAAAAGGTCTTAGCTATTACAGACAAAGTTGATGATGCATTAGCCGCTGGTGCCGATTTCGCTGGTGGTAACGAAATGCTCGATAAGATCCAAAAAGAAAACTGGTTCGACTTCGACGTCATCGTCGCTACACCAAACATGATGGGTAACATCGGTAAATTAGGTAGAGTGTTAGGTCCTAAAGGCTTAATGCCAAACCCAAAGACTGGTACAGTTTCTCCAGATATCGCGAAAGCTATCAAAGAAATCAAAGCCGGTAAAGTTGAATATCGTGTTGACAAGGAAGCTAATATGCACGTGTGCATTGCTAAAGTGTCATTCGATGCCAACAAGATCGCCGAAAACTTAACCGCTTTAGTTGAAGCAGTTAAAAAGGCCCAACCAGCCGCTGTTAAAGGCGTCTACTTCAAAAAAGCTGTCATCCATACGACCATGGGTCCAGCCATTCAATTCACATTTGCTGGTCGTTAATCAAATCAAAGCACAATATACCAAAGACAGTAACGGACGAAGCAGTCTTAATAATGTTACCGAGGCGTATGCATAAAGCCCACCGTATATTGGAGCCTTCAAACAATTTTAGAAAAAGGAGGTCAAGAATATGAATCAAGCAGTCTTAGCAGCTAAAACAGAGACAGTGAAAACTATCACCGAAAAAGCTAAAGAGAGCCAAACCATTATCGTTTGTGAATACCGTGGTTTAACAGTTGCCCAAATTCAAGAAGTCAGACGTGCTCTTCACAAAGAAAACGCTGAAATGAACGTTTACAAGAATTCTCTCGTTGAACGTGCCGTTGATGAATTAGGTTACAACGAAATGAACGACATCTTAAAAGGTCCAAACGCTATCGTTTTCTCTAAAGATGTTATCGGCGGTGCCAAAGTCATTGCCAAATATGCTAAAAGACACAAAGACGTTCTCATCGTTAAAGGCGGTGTCGTCGAAGGTAAATTCGTTGACGCAGCCGGTATGCTCGAAGTTGCAAAACTTCCAGGCAAAGAAGGTCTTATTTCCATGTTCTTATCGTGCTTACAAGCACCTATCCGCTCCTTCGCTTGCGCTGTCAAGGCAGTAGCGGACAAATAATGCCAATTTAGGAGGATTAATACTATGGCAAAATTAACAAATGAAGAAATCATTGCTGCATTAAAAGAAATGACAGTAGTGGAATTAAATGAATTAGTCAAAGCCGTCGAAGCAGAATTCGGCGTCACAGCAGCCGCCCCAGTCGGTGTTGCAGCTGCCGCTCCAGCTGAAGAAGAAGAAAACAAAGGTCCAGCAGAAGTTTCCTTAATCTTAAAGGCCGCTGGTGCTTCCAAAGTCCAAGTCATCAAAGCTGTCCAAGCTATCACAGGCTTAGGCTTAATGGATGCTAAGAAGTTAGTTGACGCTGCTCCAGCTCCAGTCAAAGAACACATCTCCCCAGTCGAAGCTGAAGAACACAAGAAAGCTCTCGAAGCCGCTGGTGCAGAAGTCGAAGTTAAGTAAGTTCCAAATTTCATTTTTAGGGGGTAATTTCGCCTAATGAGTCACTATTTTCAAGACGATCCTAATCTTGTTTCAAACATCAAAGAGATCACCTTTGAAATTAATGGCATCACTATGAAATTACTCACTGATAATGGTGTATTTTCTAAGAATAATGTCGATGAGGGTAGTTATGCCTTTCTAAAGGTCTTACTACCCCTCGACTTAGGAAATCACATTCTCGATTTAGGTTGTGGCTATGGCACGATTGGCTTAACTCTTGCCAAAGCCCATGAAGAAGCAAGAATTACTCTTGCTGATGTTAATCCGCGCGCAGTTGCGCTATGTGAACGCAACGCAGGATTACTAAACTTAAGCCCACGAGTCACTATCCTTCAAAGTGACATCTATGAAAAGATTGAAGGACCATATGATTCAATTGTTGTTAATCCACCGATTCGTGCGGGTAAGACGGTTACTTACCGCATGTATGAGGAGGCAAAGCAATATTTAATTGATGGCGGCTCTTTGTACATCGTGATTAGAAAAGCCCAAGGCGCAGAAAGTGCGAGTCGATATATCGAAACTATCTTCGGTAATGTCACACTTCTCAAACGCGAAAAAGGTTACTACATCTACCGTGCAACTAAGAGCAAACAGTAAGCAAAAGGAGCCATTATATGATTAGAAATATTGAGAACTTAAACAAACTCAACAATGATCGTTACGATTACAGTAAGATCTCTGGCAAATTACCTTTACCAAATCTTGTTGAAATCCAAACTAAATCATACGAAGAGTTTAAGGAAAAAGGATTAGACGAAGTCTTCAGAGAATCTTTCCCAATTGTTAACTACACAAATACATTATCAATTGACTACGTCTCCATCCGTTTTGGTGAACCAAAGCATACATTCTTACAATGTAAAGCTCAAGACCTCACCTATAGTGCGCCTATTTACGTCATGTTACGTTTAACTCACCATGACACAGGTGAAATCCAAGAATCTGAAGTCTATATGGGTGAATTCCCATTAATGACCAAGTCTGGTACATTCATCGTCAATGGTGCTGAACGTGTTATTGTTTCCCAATTAGTTCGTTCCCCAGGCGCATACATGTCTTTAACAAAAGATATAAAGACAGGCAAAGTTACTTACGAAGCAGACCTCATTCCTGGTCGTGGTACTTGGTTACAATTCGAAAGCGGCACAAAAGATTTATTAAGTGTCCGTATCGATAGACAAAGAAAGTTAAATGCCACAACATTCTTAAGAGCATTAGGCTTAGAAGAAAATAACGACATTTTAAAACTCTTTGGCGAATCCGAAGCCCTCAAAGTCACTTTAGCAAAAGATGATGATCAAAAGACCAAAACAGCTAAAGCTGCCTTAGTGGAAATCTTCAAGAAGATGAAACCAGGTGAACCAGTTACTGAAGAAGGTACTATCAATTTCTTAGTACAAAAATTCTTCGATGGCAAACACTATGACTTAGGTAGAGCAGGCCGCTTTAAATACATTAAGAAACTTGGCGTGTATAACAGATTAACTGGTCGTACCCTCGCGGAAAACCTCGTCGACGCTGACGGTGAACTCCGCTTCAAGAAAGGCTACACCTTAACCGCCGCTGATGTCGATGCGTTAAGAGATGAAGAATTCTTCGAAAAGGGTGCCCACATGAAGAAACTCAAAGTCAACGATAAGCTTGATGACCACGGCATTGTCAACATTGTCAAAGTCTACAACAACGATCGTGAAAAGAAAGTTTGTAACATTGTTGGTACAGACTTAAATGGCACAGTTTCCTATGTGACAATCAGTGACATCCTCGCCTGTTTCTCCTATTTCTTAAATGTTATGGATGGATTCGGTGATACCGATGATATCGACCATTTAGGTAATAGACGTATCCGTTGTGTTGGCGAATTGATTCAAAATCAATTCCGTTTAGGTTTAGCCAAAATGGTTAAGACCGTCCAACAAAAGATGTCCATTTCTGATTTAGGCAATGTCAAACCAAAAGCCTTAATCAACCCACGTCCATTATCTGCGAGTATTAGAGAATTCTTCGCATCTTCTCAATTATCACAGTTCATGGATCAAACCAATCCTCTCGCTGAATTAACCAATAAGAGAAGATTATCCGCTTTAGGTCCTGGTGGTTTAACTAGAGATAGAGCTAGTACTGAAGTTCGTGACGTTCACGTTTCTCACTATGGTCGTATTTGTCCAATTGAAACACCTGAAGGTCAAAACATCGGTTTAATTAACAACCTCGCCTCATACGCGAAAATTAATAAATATGGATTTATTGAAACTCCATACAGACGCGTGGATAAGGCTACATGCCGTGTCTTAAGCGAACCAGAAGATTCCGTTTATTTATCCGCTGATGAAGAATGGGACTATGTTATCGCTGAAGCCAACATCAACCTTGATGCTGATGGCACAATCCTCGATGAACAAGTTATCGCCCGTTATAAAGGTGAAAACGTTATGGCTAGTAGAGAAGATGTCGACTATGTCGACGTTTCCCCAAAACAAATCGTTTCCATCGCTGCGGGTTGTATCCCATTCCTCGAAAACGACGATACAATGCGTGCCCTTATGGGTTCTAACATGCAACGTCAAGCCTTACCATTATTAAGACCACACGCGCCATTCGTTGGTACTGGTCTTGAACATCAAATTGCCCGTGACTCTGGCTTAGCAGTGGTCGCCGTGGAAGATGGTACTGTCACTTATACCGATTCCCGCACCATTGAAGTGACAGAAAAGGGTAGCAATGAACCAAGAATCTACCAACTTCAAAAATTCGAAAGATCCAACCAAGGTACATGTATCAACCAAACAAGTATCGTCAAAGTTGGTCAAAAAGTTAAAAAAGGTCAAATCATCGCTGATGGTCCAGCCATGCAAAACGGTGATCTTGCCTTAGGTCAAAACGTCACCATCGCCTTCATGACATGGAACGGTTACAACTATGAAGACGCCGTTATTATGTCTGAAAGATTAGTGAAAGATGACGTTTATACATCTATCCATATTGAAAAATATGAACTCGAATGCAGAAGCATTCCAAAATTAGGTGATGAAGAAATCACCCGCGATATTCCAAACGTCAGCGAAGCTGCTAAAGCTAACTTAGACGAACGTGGTATTATCGTTCCAGGCGCAGAAGTGAAAGAAGGCGACATCTTAGTCGGTAAAGTCACTCCTCGTGGCCAAAGCGAACCAACTCCAGAAGGCAAATTATTAATGGCCATCTTTGGTGAAAAGACCAATGAAGGTAAAGATGCCTCCTTACGTGTTCCTCACGGTGGTGCTGGTATCGTTCTTGACGTTAAGATTTTCAAACGTGAAGGCAAATCCAAAGACGTTGAATTACCTCCAGGTGTCAACGAAGTCGTCCGTGTCTATATCGTCCAAAAGAGAAAGATTTCCGAAGGTGATAAGATGTCCGGTCGTCACGGTAACAAGGGTGTTATTTCCCGTATCTTACCAGAATGCGATATGCCATTCCTTCCAGATGGTACACCAGTTGACATCATGCTCAACCCATTAGGCGTTCCATCTCGTATGAATATCGGTCAAATTCTTGAAGTCCACTTAGGCTATGCCTTAAAACAATTAGGCTATAAGATTGCCACTCCAGTTTTCGATGGTATTACCAATGAAGAAATCTTGGATATGATGCAAAAAGCCAAAATGGATCCATCCGGCAAGACAGTCTTATATGACGGCACAACCGGTGAAAGATTTGACGAAAGAATTACCGTTGGCTGTATGTACATGATTAAACTTGTCCACATGGTCGATGATAAATTACACGCTCGTGCAACTGGTCCATATAGCTTAGTTACACAACAACCACTCGGTGGTAAAGCACAAAATGGTGGTCAAAGATTTGGTGAAATGGAAGTCTGGGCTCTTGAAGCTTATGGCGCCGCCCATGTCTTACAAGAAATCATCACCATTAAGTCCGATGACCGCGTCGGTAGAAGAAAGACCTACGAAGCGATCATTAAAGATCAACAATTACCAAAACCAGGCATTCCAGAAGCCTTCAAGGTTTTAGTTAAAGAATTACAAGCCTTATCCATGAACGTCACTCTTCTTGACCAAGAAGGTAACGCCATCGATATGGACGCTCTTGCTAAAGAAGCCGAGAAGGAAGAAAGAAGAATCAACTCTAACATCCGTAACCTTATCGGTGATGGTAGTAGTGGTGATTCCGTGGTTGATGAAGAAGCCGTCGGTATGTCATCTCGCTCAGCGGATGACGTGTTCGGAGAATAGGAGGATAAAAGATTATGTTTGATGTTAAAAGATTAGCAGCGATTAAAGTCGGTTTAGCCTCCCCTGAAACAATCCGTAGTTGGAGCCATGGTGAAGTTTTAAAACCAGAAACCATCAACTATCGTAGCCAAAAACCTGAAATGCAAGGTTTATACTGCGAAAAGATCTTTGGACCTAGCAAAGACTATGAATGTCACTGTGGTAAATATAAGAAAATTAGATTTGCCGGTGTCGTTTGTGAAAAGTGTGGCGTTGAAGTCACTTCTAAAGAAGTTAGAAGAGAAAGAATGGGTCACATTGAACTTGCTAGCCCATGTTCACACATTTGGTATTTAAAAGGTATCCCAAGCCGTATTGGCTTAATCTTAGATGTTTCTCCAAAACACTTAGAAGAAGTCACATACTACGCTGCCCATATCTGTTTAAATCCAGGTAAATCCTCAGTCCTCACATACCGTGAATTCATCAACGAAAGAAACGGTCGTGAAGTCTTTATCCCAGTCGTGAAAGAAATTCAACAAAACGCTGCGGAATGGGGTTTACAAGAAGGTAGCGATGATTGGGCCAGAAGTGAAGAATTAATCGCCAGAATGGAAAACCATGGTGAAGTCTTCGACTTCCAAACCGTCGCTAGATTCATTAACAAATACACAGGTGCGGAATTCTCTGAAGGTGCCGCTGCGATTAAGAGACTTTTACAAGAAGTCGACTTAGATAAAGAAGCCGCGGAAATCAACAGAAAGATGAAGGAAACAAAATCCACATCCCGTCAAAAACTCACTAAGAGATTAGAAGTTATTGAAGCGTTCCGTAACTCTGACAATAGACCTGAATGGATGATCTTAGATGTCATTCCAGTCATTCCACCAGATTTAAGACCAATGTTACAACTCGATGGTGGTAGATTTGCTACCTCCGACTTAAACGACTTATATCGTAGAGTTATCTCCCGTAATAACCGTTTAAAGAAGTTGATTGACATGAATTCTCCTCAAGTTATCTTGATGAACGAAAAACGTATGCTTCAAGAAGCTGTTGACGCTTTAATTGATAACGGTAGAAGAAATAAACCAGTCCAAGGTCCTGGTGGCCGTGCCCTTAAGTCCTTAAGTAGTGCACTTAAAGGTAAACAAGGTCGTTTCAGACAAAACTTACTTGGTAAACGTGTCGACTACTCTGGTCGTTCCGTTATTGCCGTTGGTCCATTCTTAAAGATGTATCAATGTGGTTTACCAAGAGAAATGGCTATTCAATTATTAAGACCATTTATCGCTTGTGAACTCTTAAAGAGAGGTGTCGCTAACGCACACAAACAAGCCGATAAGATCATTGATAGATACGATGATGTCGTCTTCGATATCGTTGAAGAAATCATTTCTAAGCACCCAGTTTTATTAAACCGTGCTCCTACATTACATAGACTTGGTATCCAAGCCTTCCAACCAATCTTAGTTGATGGTCGTGCCATCCGTTTACACCCACTCGTTTGTACAGGTTTCAACGCTGACTTCGATGGTGACCAAATGGCCGTTCACGTCCCATTATCTAAAGCCGCTCAAGAAGAAGCTTTACACTTAATGTTAGCCTCTAATAACATTCTTGGTCCTAAAGATGGTAAACCAATCGTTACTCCATCCCAAGACATGGTTATTGGTAACTACTATTTAACACTTGAAAGCACAAAAGAAGACTTCTTAAGAATCGCTAAAGAGTTACACGCTCGTAAAGATGATGAAGAAGCCGAAAGATATGAACTCTATGCTGCTAGTGAAGGTAAAGTCTTCAAAGACGTCGATGATGTCATTAGAGCTTATCAAACACACCAAGTTCACTTACATAACCGTATTGCCTTATTAGGTAGTGCGATGATGAAGAAGGATTTCACCGAAGAACAAAATAAGAGCTACTTAATCACTTCTGTTGGTAAAGTAATCTTCAACTTTATCTTCCCAAGTGACTTCCCATATTTAAACGAAGTGAGTGGTGCTTCCTTAAGAGGCGACCAAGAAGTGGTCAAGACATATTTTGCCCCACGTGGTACAAATATTCCTGAATTCATCGCTGCTCGCCCAGTCTTAAAACCATTCAAGAAGAAAGAATTAGGTTTAATCATTAACGAAATCTTCCAACGTTATGATCGTCAAGGTAATCCAAAGACATCCGCCGTTTTGGATAAGATTAAAGACCAAGGCTTCCATTATTCTACAGTAGCTGGCTTAACCGTTTCCTTAAGTGATATCCACGCTGTTAAAGGCAAAGAAGAAATCTTAAAAGATGGTGATAACAAAGTCGCTAACTTAAAAGAATTATACGAAATGGGTATGTTAACCAATGAAGAAAGACATAAACAAGTCGTTGAAGTCTGGGAAAAAGTTAAAGACCAAGTTCAAAAGAAACTTGAAGTTCAATTCAAACAAGATACACGTAACCCAATCTTCATGATGTCTGATTCCGGTGCTCGTGGTAATATTTCCAATATTCTCCAATTAGCCGGTATGAGAGGCTTGATGGGTAGTACTTCTGGTTCTACTATCGAACTCCCAGTTAAATCATGCTTCCGTGAAGGTATGAACGTGTCTGAATTCTTTATCGCCACCCACGGTGCTCGTAAGGGTGGTGCTGATACCGCGTTAAAGACCGCTGACTCTGGTTACTTAACTAGAAGATTAGTCGACGTCTCTCAAGACGTTATCGTCCGTGAAGAAGACTGTGGTACTGACCACGGCTTCGAAGTCTTTGAAATCAGAGACTCCGCAAGAGATGCTGTCATCGTTAAACTCGAAGATCGTTTAGTTGGTCGTTTCGCTCTCAATGATGTCGTTAATCCACAAACTGGTGAAGTTATCGTTGCTGGTAACACCATGATTCACGAAGACGAAGCTAAAGCTATCGTCAATGCTGGTATTAAATCCGTTGTCATTCGTAACTTATTCGGTTGTGAAACAAAAGATGGTGTCTGCGTACACTGCTATGGTCGTAACTTAGCGACAGGTAGAAGAGTTCAAGTTGGTGAAGCAGTTGGTATTATGGCTGCTCAATCAATTGGTGAACCAGGTACCCAATTAACCATGAGAACATTCCACACCGGTGGTGTTGCGGGTTCCGATATTACTCAAGGTTTACCTCGTGTTCAAGAATTATTCGAAGCACGTACTCCAAAGGGTGAAGCTTTAATTAGTGAAATCTCTGGTACAGTCACCAAGATCGAAGAAAAGAATGGTTGCTACTTAGTGACCGTTAAGAACGATCTTGATGAAAAAGAATACACCACAAACTTCGGTGCAAGATTAAGAGTCAAGAAAGGTGACTTCGTCAGAAACGGCGGTAAGATCACTGAAGGCGCTATCTCACCTAAGAAGTTACTTGAAGTCGCTGATGTTACAGCGGTTGAAAACTACATCTTAAAAGAAGTCCAAAAGGTTTATAGTGCGCAATCCATCGGTATTTCCGATAAGCACATCGAAGTTATCGTCAGACAAATGTTAAGAAAAGTCTTAGTCATTGAAGCTGGTGATACCGATATGTTAAGCGGCACACGTGTGAACGTTAATACATTCACCGCGAAGAACACTGATGCCATCTTAAGTGGCAAACACCCAGCCGTCTTCTCACCATTAATTCTTGGTATTACAAAGTCCGCTTTGGAAACAGAATCCTTCTTATCCGCGGCTTCCTTCCAAGAAACAACCCGTGTCTTAACAGATGCTGCTATCAAGGGCAAAACCGACTACTTACACGGCTTAAAAGAAAACGTCATTACCGGTCACCTTATCCCAGCGGGTCGTGGCTTGGTCAACGATTCCATCTCTGATGAAATCTCCAACAACTTCGATGTCTTAGACACCATGAGAGAAGTCAGCGATAGATACGTTGAAGAACACGAAAGAAAAGTTAAAGAAATTAACGAAAAGATTCGTGTCTTAGACGAAGATAAGAAGTAGTTAAAACTTCAAACAATAAGAGTCATCCAATTGGGTGACTCTTTTTCTTTACTTGTTCTTATTGAAAACAAAAAATCTATTTGAGAAAATAACAAGTGATTATCAAGAAATAAGATAATCGGTAGCAATTAGAAATATAAAAAATAACAGTTTTTCTATTCTAATTCGTCTTAATAAGTGAGAGGTGCAAATGAGCATTTCATCAAAAACCATCCAAGGCTTCATCCTAGGTGATCAAGAAGCGATTGGTGAGGTCTATGACGAGTACAAGAATCTAATGTACTTCGTTATCGCTTCCTATATCTCTCTTCCAGAAGATTGCGAAGATGTTTTAAGTGAGTCTTTCATTAAGGCTATTAACAATAGGGCTAATATCAAAGATCCAAGTAGCCTAAAAACTTACTTAACCGCAATCGCAAGAAACCAAGCTCTTGATTTCTTAAAAAAGAAAAGAGAAATCGCTAATAGTGAAGTCATTGATGAGATGTATGGTGAAACTGACCAATATAACGTCATGCTCAATATGTTAGAACCTCTCCTCACTAATAAGGAGACCATTGTCACTTATTATAAAGCGGTCTTCCAATATACCTGGCCAGAAATCGTGGAATTAACGGGTATTAAAGAAAGCACCGCTAGAAAGCTATATGCTGAGGCACTAGAGAAACTCAAAAAGGAGCTACGTTAAGATGGATAAGATTGAAAAGAAACTCAGAAAACGTGGTATGCAGAAACTCGATAAGTTCGCGCATAATCCATATCATGTTGATAAACCTTCATTTTTCTCAAGAATTCCTTTATGGGGTAAAATTGCTATCCCTGCTTCTTTAGTGACCGCAGTAACGGTCGTGGCTTTCTTCGGCGTTATTAATGGTGTTGGTAGTTCAGCTTTTGCTAACAAAGCACCAGCATCAAGTAATAAAGGTGCGGCTTCCACTAGTGCGATAAATAAAGCTGGTAGTGAATCACAAGCGGATGTAACAAGCCTTAATCCTGGCGCATCAGTGACCCCTGCTTATAATAGATATTCAAGTCTTGCTTATAACGGCGCAGAATATTCACTTATGCCTGCTGGTGGAGAAGGCAAGAGTGGTTTAGGTGATGAACATTCGCTATCAATTACGCTTGGCAATCTTCTTTATGAAACCACTAATCCAAAAAACGATGAAGTAATTAGTGTTTATGCTATCTCTGGCTACACACCAGATGCTTTTGTGGCCGCGAAATTCTCAACTGATCCAAGAACGTATGTTTGTTATAATCCAGAGTGCTCATTTGCCACAACAGGTAACTTATTAACCGATATCCCATTTGCCACTGATTTCTTTGCTACTGGTCATATTGATGAATGTCAAATTAATTCAAGAAGAGTTACTATGTATTCACCTTATGTTTCTCAAACAATTAATTCCATTCTCTTTGATGAATTAGATACAAGTATTCCAAATATCGCTTCTACATTCACTGAAGAAAATAGCCAAAAATATATTCTAATGAATTTTATGTCAGTGACATTCGAATATATGTGCTGCACTGTTAGAGTATATAATACAGGACATTTAGCCGTGGTGATGGAAAGAGCTTTCGTTTCTTTCGCAAATGTCTATTATATAGGTGTGGAAAGATATAATTCCTTACTTGAGTACACTCATACTTTACAAATGCTTAAATAAAACGTGCTATAATATCTTCCGTACAAAGGAAGTATATTATGGAACAATATAAAATAGTTATCGATTTATTAGGCTCCGATAAAGGTCCAGAAACAGTCCTTTTAGGCGCCTCTTTAGCGTTAAAAGAATTTCCTAACTTATTTATCACCCTTGTCGGTCCCGAGACTCTCGTGAACGAAAAGAAGGATGAATTAGGTCTCGATACTTCTCGTATTAAAGTTATTAATGCGGAAGAAACAATTAGCAACTATGAAAACCCATATACTGGGATTATGAATAAAGCCAACGCTTCTTTAGTCTTAGCAATGAAAGAAGTGGGCAAAGAAGATGAGAACTACGCTGGTATGATTACCGCTGGTAACAGTGGTGCTATTCTCATGGGTAGTTTTAGATTCTTAAGTGATGAAAACAAAACAAGACCATGCATGGCCGCTGTTCTTCCTAACGGAAAGGGCGCATATACCGCTTTAGTGGACACAGGAGCGACAATTGACTGTTCCGCTGGACAATTACACTCTTTCGCGCGTTTAGGCTCTGATTTGATGAAAAAGATGTATCAAATCGAATCTCCACGTGTCGCTTTGCTCTCCAATGGTGCGGAAGCCTCTAAAGGTAACCATTTAGTGAAAGAAACATATCCTCTTCTTAAAGAAGATACTACTATTAACTTCATTGGTAATATTGAAGGCAACCAAACTTTAACGGGAGATTGTGATGTCATCGTTTGTGATGGTTTTGCGGGTAACCAAGTTCTTAAGAACGTTGAAGGTGTCGCTAGACAATTAATTACCGATATTGTCAAACTCTCTAAAAAGAGAGAAAGACCAGAATTCATGGAAGTTGCTCAATACTTAATGAAAACATATGATATCTCTGCTTTAGGTGGTGGTTTAGTGTTAGGCGCGCGCAAACTTATTATTAAAGCGCGTGGTAATTCTGATGAAAGAGCAATCGTTAATATCTCTAGAATGATGTTAAATCACGCTAGTGGTGAAGCGGTCTTAACCAAAAAGGAAAGAGAGGATGCTCTTCGTTGATAGAAGTTTACTATTTTGGTAAACTATTAAAGTTGAGGTAAATAATCATGTTAGAAAGATTAAAAGAATTAATGAAAAACGTTGATCCAGATCTTAATTTAGATAACGTTACTTTAGATACCAAACTCGTGGATGATCTTCATTTTGACTCTTTAGGTATCATGATGTTTGCGATGGCCATCGAAGATGAATATGGTGTTTCATTTGATGAACCAATGAACTTCGTCACTGTTAAAGACGTCGTTGATTATCTTGAAGCAAATAAAAAATAAGATATCCATAAAAATAGAATAAAGAGTCGATAAAACGGCTCTTTTTTCGTACTTCTTTAATTAAATCATATGTTATGCTTGAAATA
>CAMIVH010000002.1 GCA_946401755.1 uncultured Caryophanales bacterium
TCTTAACTCACTTCCATAGTTTAGTGAACAATATCATTGTTACCACCTTTGGTGTAGCGACATTATTCTTTATGTTAATGGTGCTTAAACCTCTCAATAAGTTTAGGGGATTACCGTTATTTAAATACACTGATAAATTAGCCTTAATCATCTATTTGATGAATCAAGCGTTTATGTGTGGGGCAATGAATATTACAAGATGGGTTGAACCAATGTGGTTAGTGACTATTCTCATCTATGTCTTTACAATACTTTCTTCCATCCTCTTATTATTCATCAGTGAACTAGTGCTTAAAAGCATTTATAACCGTCCACAAAAGGTCGAAACAAATGAACAAAAAAGCTAAGAAGATTATCATTTGTTCCGCTATCGGTGCGGTCACTCTTTATTTTGGCTTAGGTATTGTTGGTACACTTATCGCCACCGAAGGCTTTATTAATGTTAGAAACTGTGATGTAGATCTTCTAGAACAAGACTTTTATCGTGTGCAAAAATGTCGCGCTGATTATGATTCTTTGAAAGATAGAGAAGTAGTGACATTCCCTTGTGGTAAAGAAACCTTAACTGGTTATTTATATACAAACCCTTCTCCTAAAGGAGTTATCGTGTTTTCACATGGTATCGTGAACCTTGCGGACGCTAATATGTCCCAAGTACAAAACTACTATTTGACTCATGGTTATACAGTCTTCTCTTTTGATTTGACTGGCTGTGGTCGTAGTACTGGCAAAGGTATTAGAACACTCTATGAATCCACTAACTGTGTCGTAAACGCCATAAATAAGGTCAAAGAGCTTGATAAAACTAAAGACTTACCAATCTTCCTCATCGGTCATAGTTGGGGCGCCTATGGGGCGGTTACAGCCTCTAATAAGGTTGATGGTGTAAAAGCGGTCGCTTCATTTTCCGCTTATAATACACCAAGTGATATGATGTATGGTTCGATGGAAATCAATACATCCAAAGCAATGATACTTGTTAGACCAGCAGAAGAACTAGGCTTGTTCTTGCATTGGGGTGCCAATATCTATCAATCCGCTGAAAGTGCGATTAAGAACAACCCAAACATTCCTTACGTAGTAATTCACGGAACTGAAGACACAACTGTTCCATTTAAGTCATGTTCTCTATATGACAATATCGTCAACGATCACTATGAAAATGTGACTACAGTTAAACTAGAAGGCATCCATCATGGTACCCCATGGAAAACTTTAGAAGCAGAAACATATACTGGTGAATGTGAAAAAGCCCTCAAAGATTTAAGGAAGCAATATAAAAACAAATTACCTGACGATGTTAGAGAAGAATACATTGCCTCAGTCGATAAAGAAAAGAGTAGTGTGGTTAACAATGAACTATTAAATCTTATTGATGAGACATTCACTTCGAAGATATCGTAACACTATTCATTAAACGAAATTTAAAAACCTGGCTTTATGGCCAGGCTTTTTCTTATTCATCCATAATTTGTTTTAATGGAATCTTTTTCATCAGATATCCATATATGAACATCACGCCTTCATATATGACAATAAAAGCTCCTAATGTTATGAAGAACATTGGCCAATCAAAGTTATAATCAGGAACACCTTCTACATCCTTGAATACGATAGTGACCATCATCTTTAATAAGCCAAATTGATAACCCGTACCAATAGCAAAGCCAATGTAAGCCGGTATTCTATAACAATCTAAAACAGATCTTTTACATTCAAATGCACTGTAACCGAAGACTCGCATCATCGCAATATTCTTTTGATTCGCGTGTAATACTGTGGTTAAGGCAATATAGAAAGTGGTGAAGGCTAAGACAATACCGATGATAAGAATCATAATGCCCATCATTTCACTAGCGAGTTCATCCATACTCGCGGACATCTGAATCATTGATGAGAAGCAGAATGAAGACAAGATAATGAAAAACACAAGTGTTTTACGGCTCTTTAAAATAGAGCTCTTCATCTCACTAATAAAGTTTTTCTTATCTTTTCCATCAGTGTATTTGTCTTTTTGTTTAGTGATACCTTTAAGCAAATTTATTGTTGGCTGATTGAGTTTGATAACACTATAGCCAATGGCGATAAACGCAAACACAATAGTGGGCACCACAATTAAAAGGACAATCATAATCCAGTGAATATTCATTGGGATATGAGGTAATAAATCGTTATCATTTTGCCTTTGATAGAACATTGGCATAATGGCGAATGATAAGAGATAACCCGCTAAGCAGCCAACAAAAATACTAATCGCAAAGATAGCAAATCCACGAGATATTCTAAAATTAGAATAACCATGGGCTTTTAAGATACCAATCTCACGAGAATGACTATCAATATAGTGTTTGATATAGAAGAATAACATCACCACAGAAGTGATGAGCATGCAACCTCCACAACAAGCACAGCAAACAATAGAAGTGTTCACAAAAGCATCATATAAAGCTTGCGCAGGTCCTGCTTCCACTTGATTGGCAATACTTCTTAAATCTATCTGGAAATTCAGAAACATATTGCATACGCATACCGCGCAGCACGCCATAATGGAGATGCCGATTAATTTAAAACCATCTTTTAAACTGACAATCATAAATTACCATCCAATCTCATAGGCGGATTTCTTGTTAATGTTGTCATAGACATCCACAATCTTTCCGCTGTTCATCTTAATCGTACGATCTGCGGTTTCTGCAATATTCGCGTTATGGGTGACCATAATCATTGTGAACTTTTCATTTTCTTGTAACTTAATAATGTAATCTAATACGCTTCTACCAGTCTTTTCATCCAACGCCCCAGTTGGTTCATCTAGGAATAAGACTTTTGGTTTCTTTGAAAGCGCTCTTGCGATAGCGACTCTTTGTTGCTCACCGCCACTTAATTCAGCGGGATGTTTTTTACGTTTATCTAATAAACCAACCGCTTCAATATATTTGAGATAATCTTTATCTCCTAAATCCGCTCCCATCTTGACGTTCTTTTCAACACTAAGGTGTGGAAGTAGATAGTATTGTTGGAAGATAAAAGCAACATTATCTCTACGGAATTTGGTTAATTCTTTTTCGCTCATCTTTTCAAGATGCTGTTCGTTATATATGATCTCTCCATCATCAAGAGTTTCTAATCCAGAAATGACATTTAAGAAAGTGGATTTGCCACTTCCTGAAGCACCTAAAATAACCAAGAATTCTCCATCCTTGATATTCATAGACACACCATCTAATGCTTTGAAACGGCTTTCACCTTTACCGTAATATTTAGTGATATTTTTAATTTCAATCATCTTACTTACCCATTAATCTTTCTTTTAATAATGATTTGAAGACTTCGGTTAACATATTACCGATTTCTTCGCCTGTGAATTTACACATTGATGTTGCACACAACGTGGCAATACCATGTGAATAAATCCATAAGTGACGATAAAGCATCATTGCGTCATCTTGACTAACTGGATAGTTATCAGTGATGGAAGATAATATTGCTTGATAATTGTCATCGATTTCAGGAAGGATTTTATTAACACCGATGTCTTGGTCTAACTTTTTCATAAAAAGAAGTTGGAATAGTTTAGGCTCTTTAATCGCGAATAAGATATAAGCTTGACCAACACCCTTAAACGCTAAATCTTGTTTCAAACCATCTTGGACATAAGCGGTGTAGATTTCTTTACCTTTTTCTTTAATCCCTTCAATTACTTCGTTCATATTTGAAAAAGTAGTGAAGATTGGTCTAGCGGAACTATGGAGATATTTACCGACTTCACGCGCAGTAACGTGTGATAAGTCAGAGGCTCTGAATATTTCTAAACCGGCATTAATTATTTCTTCTTTAGTAAACTTTGCTCTTGGTGGCATATTTCTATCCTTTCTAAAACGCTTGTTTTAATACGTCTGTTTTATTAAACGACAAAAACTCGATTGTGTCAACATAAAATAGTCAAATACCTATATGCGTATGCTACGCGCATATGTTACTATTGTAACAAAGTGTTAACAGGCAAACCTTTGACTAAAAAGTATGACTATACTATAGTTTTTTGGCAGTTCTACTTTTTGAGACTCATTAAGTAGAGGCTGAATAGGACAAATAGAATCAATTCTATATGGTCATTTGTTATTATTGTAACTGCCCCAAGGAGGCTTTTATTTATGGCAAGACGAAAAGTTGTGCGTCTCTTCTTCACAGTGGATGATAACTATATTCCATATCTTTCAGTAACTATTGCTAGTATTGTTAGACACGCTAGTAAGAAATATACCTATCACTTAACCGTTCTTCATGATGGCTTATCTTGTAAGAGCAAGAAGATACTTCGCAAATATCAAAATAATAAAAACATCTTCGTTTGGTTCATGGACGTCACCGCTAAGGTGCATTCCTTATCTGTTAAATTAGACGTTCGTGACTACTATACAATTACTACTTATTACCGTTTATTCTTACCTAACTTATTCCCTGTTTTTAATAAGGGTTTATATCTCGATAGTGATATCGTCGTTAGGGAAGATATCGCTAAATTATATTTCACTGACTTAGGTAACAACCTAGTGGGCGCTATTCCAGATGCTTCAGTTCAACTCTATGATGAGTTTGGTAACTATGTTGATAAAGTTATTGAAATGGACCACACCAAATACTTTAACGCTGGTGTTTTATTAATGAACTTTAAGAAACTTAGAGAATTTGGTTTAGAAAGAAGATTCATTAATTTATTAAAGAAAGTTACTTTTAAAGTGGCTCAAGACCAAGACGTCTTTAACTACTTATGTAAAGGACAAGCTCTTCTTATTGATCCAAAGTGGAACGTGATGCCTTTAGGTGAAAGACATGAAAATCCAGCATTAATTCACTATAACTTAATGTTCAAACCATGGAACTTAAAAAACATCATGTATGAAGAAGAGTTCTTCAAATACGCTGAACTTGCTGGTGTCAAAGATACCATCATCAAAAATAGAGAGGCGATTCCTCAAGAGGTCACCGATAAGATCCTTCAAGGTGTCGATGGCGTTAAAGCCTTCTGTAACTTAGAAGCGGAAAAGGCGCAAGAATACCACGATAAAATCAATGGTGAACCAGAAAAGAAACGCTATCAAACCATTGACCAAAGAATTAGAAGTGACGAACAAATCGCTCCTAAACTTAGTGATGAAAGACAAGCTATCGTTGATAAAATCAACGCTCTTGAAAAAGCTAGACGCTTTGATGTGGACGTGGAAAACGATCCGCCATTTAATCACTTAATGCCAGGAGACGTTGACTACTTAAGAAAGAAATGGACTAGCAAGATTAAGACCATGTGGGCTAATTACTATTCCAATCGTTACTTTAAACATATGATAAAAAAGGGTCATATCGTTATTGATGGTTATGAAGGTATTGAAAACCTTAAGAGTGTGAAAGGTGGGGCAATTATCACCGCCAATCACTTCTCGCCATTTGATAGTATCCCTCTCCACTTAGCGATTAAAAAATATGCTAGATGCAAAAAGCTCTACAAAATCATTAGAGAAGGTAACTACACAATGCCTGGTTTATTCGGTTTCTTCTTAAGAAACTGCTATACTCTTCCACTTGCTACTAACCCAACAGTGTTAAGAGACTTATATGCTTCTATCACTACAATTCTTAATAAGGGTAATTACATCCTTATCTATCCAGAACAATCAATGTGGTGGAACTATCGTAAACCAAAGCCATTAAAACAAGGCGCTTTCATTTTTGCTAGCAAAAATAATGTTCCAATTATTCCAACATTTATCACTATGCGTGATACTGATAAGCTTGATAAAGATGGCTCATACGTTCAAGCCTATACACTTCACTTCTTAAAACCAATCTACCCAGATGAAGATTTAAGCCAACAAGAAAACGTTAACTATATGAAAGAGCTTAACGAACAACGTTGTAAAGAAATCTATGAACAAGTCTATGGTTTACCATTAGAATATTTGCCTGAGGAAAAATAATGTTACTTTATTCAATCATTATTCTCATCTCTATGGCGGTGGTCATCACCCTTAACTGCTTCTTCAATCCTCTATATCAGGATAAGTTTTGGTTATACATCATCTTTACTGTCGCGTTAGTGGTTATTGTTATCCTTATCGACGGTTTAGTGGCCTTAATCATCCGTAAGATGCCAGAGAAGTGGTTCCAAAAAGATAAGGGTATATTCAAAACAGGACCAAGAGAATTTAAATTCTATAAGTTTTTAGGAGTGAACAAGTGGAAAGAACATGTTCCTGAATTAGGTAGCTTTACGGGTTTTCACAAAAACCAATTCGCTAATCCATTCGATAATGAATATGTTTCTCGCTTTATTTTAGAAGCTCGATATGGTGTCGCTATTCACATTTGGAGTGTGCCAGCTTCATTCTTAATCATTTTATTGGACTGGAAAATGTATACTGGTCAATCCAATATCTGGTTAACAATTGCTTTGCCAGTCGCAGTGGTTAATGCAATATTAATCGTCCTTCCAGCGTTTATATTAAAATATAATCTCCCAACATTAGTGAGAATCTATAATAACAATCTAGAAAAAGAACAACGCAAATTAAATAAAGAACAACGCTAAGGCGATTACAAATTGAGCGGCGTAATAACTGACCGAGTTGGTAATGATATCAACCGGTCTTTCTTTTCCTTTGCCAAAATATGTCCCGCTTAAGATCAAATCAGAAATAGTGAATAATAAGCCACCTGCGAACATCATGATTAAAGTAGCGTTGTTAAAGCCCATCATAATGGAAAGACTTAAAGCGGCCAAGGTCATACCAAAAAGGAAGAAACCATAGATAAAGCTAATGAGTTTGTAACCGCTATAATCGAGCTTCATTGGTTTAGCGATGAACAAGTTCATCACGCTAATTAATAAGCCACCGACAAGTGGAAGAATAACGTATAAAGGACTTTGTCCGTTAAAGAACTCTAAGAACATACCAGTGATATAACAAGCGTGTCCAATAGCGAAGGCGATAAATCCAGCGTATGTGAAGATCTTATCGTGTTCCTTGAAAACATATTTGAAATCAAGCCAAATGTCGCCTAAAACGCCTGAAAATAAGCCTAAGGTAACAAATATGGATAAAGCATGATAGCCTTTAGCAAATAAAGAAACAGCGGCAACCGCTACAAAGCATATAGATGCTGCAGCTTTAAACATCACTGCCTTAACGGAATAGGTTTTTACTTTTTCAATCAAGAAGAATGCGACTAACACCGCACCAGCGCACATAAGAATAATAATTGGAATTAATGGAAGCATAATGATTACCTACTTAAGAAATATCGAGAATAGTTTCTTTTTCTTTGAATTATATGGATGTTCTCTCAAAGAGAGATTCATTTTTGTTTTGCCGAATAAGACGGTGGAAGGATGAGTAAATTCTCTAAATCCCCAGACACCATGGTAGGCACCCATACCTGAATGACCTGTACCATTGAATGGGACACCTTTGACCATAAGGTGTAAACAGACTTCGTTAATACAACCGCCACCATATTGTTGGGTTTGCATAACTTTTTTGGCCCATTTCTTATTCTTGGAGAAGATATAGAAGGCTAAGCCATGCTCTCTTCTAGCAATAGTGTCTAATAGTTTATCGACTTCATTATCATTAAATGGAACGATAGGAAGTAGTGGTCCAAAGATTTCGTGATTAACGATTGGTTCATCAATATCCACCGGATAAATAATGGTCGGAGAATACTTCAAAGTATTGATATCACCTTCTCCACCAAAGACGATGCGATCACGATATTGTTCCGCTTCATTAGCGATGTTTTCAAACGCTCTTTGAGCGATTAATTTTGGGTATTCTGGATTGAGGTAAGCTTGTTCACCGATTTGGCGAATAATCTCGCCTTTCAATTCATTAATGAATTGTTCAGCCACTTCAGTAGCGACAGCAACCTGGTTAATATTGATACAAATTTGACCAGAATTGCAGATCTTAAAGAAGGCTATTTTTCTCGCTGCATCTTTGAGGTTCGCATCCTTTCTAACAATGCACCAGTTACCTGTTTCTCCACCTAATTCAAGAGTGACAGGAGTGAGGTTTTTACTAGCCATTTCCATCACGTGTTTACCAACATTAGGAGAACCTGTATAGAAGATTTTATCAACACGTTCTTCTAAGCAGAAATCAGCAACATCATGTCCTCCATCGATAACGGTGATGTAATTCTCTGGGAATGTATTAGCGATGATTTCTTTTAATGCTTGAGTTGTGGCTTTTGACTTACTACTGGCTTTAATTAAAGCGGTATTACCACCTGCGATAGAAGCGGCTAACACACCGATTGATAATAAAACAGGGAAGTTAAATGGAGAGATAATCAAAGAGACGCCATAAGGCATCTTATAAACTTTAGTGAAAATACTTGGGAAACACGCAAATCCGGAAAAATGTGCCTCAGGTCTACTCCATTTTTTAAGACCATGAATACACTCATTAATTTCCATAATGACGTCGCCGATATCGCAAAAATATGCTTCTGCATCGCTACGTCCTAAGTCTTCATAAAGAGCTTTCTCTAAAATCTCTTGATTGGCGTTAATCGCGTTTCTTAATTTGACTAATTGTTCTTTTCGAAACGAAATACTGAGAGTTTGATTAGACAAGAAAAACTCTCTTTGCTTCTCCACAATTTGGTGGATATCTTCTTTTGTGTAACCCATATATGTACTCCAATTGTAGAACTGTTACATAATTCTACATCTGTTACATCTAGTATACACCTTTTTATGATGATATCTAATAAAAATGTATGTTTTGAAGCGATTAAAGAAAACGCAAGATTGTCTATAAACTTTTAACACGCACTGAAAATGATTTTTTATTTTAAAAATCAAAAATATATAGATTTTTCCTTATGAAGTGCTAAAATACCACTAACTTTTATTTCAACATATGGATATACCAAGTTATCTAGTTTCAAACATACCTTTATTTGCTATTTCATCGGTCATGATCTTCTTGGCCTTTAGAAATTTGCGCGTCAGAAGAAAAGAGAGCATTTACTTCCTTGTTTTCACCACAATTGTGTTGTTCTTATCTGTTGTCTGTGCATTGGAAAAATATTCCCAAAGAGCAGGTCTTCCTGTGGTTGGGACTATCTTCACAGCAATAGGCTATATACTTAGACCAACGTTATTATTTGTTTTCGTGTTACTTACTAATATGGACTTTAGACGTGAACGTTGGTTTTTCTGGATGCTTGGCATCCCTCTAATCGTTAACTCCGTTCTTTATACTCTTCCATTATTCATGAACGTCGAACCAATTAACAAACTAGTGTTCTATTACACAATGAATGATGATGGTGCAACCGCTAGTTTCGTTAGAGGCACATTCCTTAATTTCTTCTCTCACGCTATTTGCTTGTTCTATTTAGGGGTTGTGGCTTATGTTTCTACAGTCAGATTCCATGGTAAGCACCGCCGTGACAGTATTGTTTTGCTTATTTGCATTGTCTTCGTTCTTGTCACAGTTGCTGCAGAAGTCGTATCCAAAAGGAATGATTTACTCAACATCGTCTGTGAAATCTGCGCGGCTATTAACTATATCTTCATTATGACCGTTAATTCTTCCAAAGATCCTTTAACAAATCTCTATGATAGAAGAACTTATCTTGAAGATGTTTCGCGTTATAAAAATATCATTAATGGCCTTGTTGTTATCGATATGAACGAATTAAAATTCGTTAATGATAATTATGGCCATCAAATAGGTGATAAAGCTCTTAGCTCACTAGCTATAATCTTTGAGAGTAGCATTGAGCCATCCGTGATGTGCACTTATCGTGTCAGTGGTGATGAGTTCGTTATCCTAATGTTCCAAGGTAAGATTGGTCAATTAGATAGCACAGTCAGTTCTATTAGAGAAAAGATGAATGCAAGTGAATATAGTGCTGCAATCGGTTGCTGCTATCTTGATAAGAAAGCGGGCAATGTCTCTTTTGAAGAAGCTATTCAAAAAGCAGAAGAGTTAATGTATCAAGATAAGAATAAACACTATAACGAGACTGGTCACACTCGTCGCCAGCGCTAGAAATAGTGTGGAATAATCGTAATAAATGATAGAATTAACCATTGCAATAATGGTTATTTTATTATTTAATAATTGCGAAAGGTAATTTATGAAAAAGAAAAGTTTATTGTTAGGCGCTTTTATGCTTATCGCAATGTGCGCCACAGCTTGTAATTTAACCGGCTCTAACGGAAACAGCTCATCTAGTAGTGTTTCTTCAAATAATTCCATCACATCAAGCACAACAAGTTCTTCCAAAACAAGTAGCAGTACTTCTTCTAGTAAATCTAGTTCTAGTAGTTCTTCGAAGAGTAGTGCTAGTTCTTCTAATAGCAGCGCTTCCAGCAGTAGTTCTAGTAGCAAACCATCGTCCAGTTCTACTTCTAGTTCAAGTTCTTCAAGTGTTTCATCCTCATCATCTAGTTCTTCCTCAAGTTCAGAGGCGCCAAGAACTGTCTCTTTAGATATTTTTGCTTTTAACGATACGCATGGTAATGTCGTTGATACCATAGGTAAAGGCATTGGCTTAGCGAAAACCACAACCTTATTAAAAGAAATCTCCAACGAGAATTCTATCTTCATCTCTCAAGGTGATATGTGGCAAGGTTCAGTCGAAAGCGGTTTAACACATGGTGACGTAGTGACAGAATGGATGAATTCCATGAACTTTGTTTCTATGACTGTTGGTAACCACGAGTTTGACTGGGGTCAACAATATATTGCAAGTAATCAAGAACTTGCTACTTTCCCAACCTTAGGAATTAACGTCCTATATAGAAGTAATAACCAAAGAGCAAATTATTTATCTCCTTCCGTCACATTTAATCGTGGTGGCGCTAAAATCGGCGTTATTGGCGCGATTGGTAATTGTTATTCATCTGTTTCTAGAAGCAAAGTTACTGATGTTTATTTTGCGACAGGTTCAGCATTAACCAATCTTGTTAAACAAGAAGCCACTAGATTAAGAAATCAAGAAAAGTGTGATTTCATTATCTACTCCATTCATGGCACTTATAACAAAAATGATTATGACTATGAATTAAGTTCTGGTCACTATGTGGATATAGTCCTAGAAGGTCATAGCCATTATAAATATGCCGATAAGGATGAATATGGGGTCTATCACGTTCAATCTAATGCCTATAATGAAAACTTCTATCGTATTAGTGTTGATCTTAATTTGACCAACAAGACATGCGATATTCATGAACCAGTTAGCTATGACACAACATTTAGTTCTTCTCCATATCGTAACTATGCAGAAGACTCTGACGTCAAAGCCATTCTCAACAAATATAAAGACAAATATGAATTCGCTTACGAAGTAAGTGGTTATAATGAAACCACTAGATACTCTACCGAATTAAAGCAAAAAGTCGCGGATTTATATTACCAAAATGGTAACGCTACTTGGGGAAGTCAATACAATCTAATCCTCGGTGGTGGTTATATTTCTTGCCGTGGCTCAAGCTTAGCAATGGGTGATGTCACATATGCAGACTTATATAATTTATTCCCATTTGATAACGATATTGCCTTATGTTCTATTACTGGTAGAAACTTAAGAAATACACAGTTCATCACCGGTAGTAGTGATTACTACGTCAATTGGTCAGATTATGGTGAATCTATTAGATACAACATCAATGATTCCACAACTTACTATCTAGTAACAGATACTTATACAATCGATTACTATACATCATTAAATGTCATCAGTTATTTCGAAAATGGTGGTATCTATCAAAGAGATTTAATGAACCGTTTTATTGCTAACGGTGGCTATGGTACAAGGCCACAACCTCAAGAAGGTCATGCTGGCACATTGTCTGATCCAAGAACAGTGAAAGAGGCTCTCGAATATGCTTATACTCATCCAGGTTCAAGTGCTTCCGCTGCAGGCTCAGTTTCGATGTATTATAAAGGCGTAGTTAGCAGACAGGCGGTTAGTGTGTCTTCTAAAGGTGATATGTACAAAGTCTACATTGCCGATGCTGGGACCGAATATGAAATCATGATTTATTACTTAAAGAAAACTGAGAATAATGAACATGGTACTTGGAGTAGTGTTGATGATTTACAAATCGGTGATGAACTAATCATCTTTGGTAGAGCATACTTCTACAATTCCAGTATTCCTGAGTTCGATAACCTTACTTACGTCTACTCCATTAATGGAGTTCCAACAGCATAAAAATAGGAGAACTTAGTTCTCCTTTTTAAATGTCTCTTTTACCAAATCGTATAGATAAGGCCTATTTCTCTTTTTAGGGAAAGGCTTAATCTTTGGATAGCCCCGCCAAGTGAAAGGACTGCGTGGCACGATATAACAAGACCGGACATTTTCTTGCAAAGCAAGTAAAGCGGTTAAACTAGCTTTCTTAACGGAGTGAGATGCAACCTTAAGGAATAAACTTCCTAACTGCTTAATTGGAAATGGGAAGTCTCTTAATATATCTGTACTTGTTAAACCTGGTTCCACTAAATAGAAAGATAAGTTCTTTAATCCTAATGAGCGGTAGTGGTTGTAGATTTCTTCCACACCTGCTTTAGACATACAGTATTGTTGAAAACTGCTGACTTTATATTTATATAAATCACTAGGCTTTTTGAAGTAATAGCCCGCGGCTAAAGAGCCTTGGAAAATAATGCGATGTTTATTATTTAAATTAGGAATTAATATATCAAGGAAATAAGCAAGTCCCGCAAAGTTGGTCTTGATAGTTAATGACATGTCTCCTTCAATTTTCTGTGTTTTATAAGTAGTAAAACATCCAGCATTAAGGATTAAGGCATAAAAGTCCTTGTGCTCTTCTAGGATTGCTGTAGCAGCATGCTCAATGCTCTTATAATCACTCTGATCATAACTAATAAAACCAAGGTGGCAATCAGGATACTTTTCTAGCATCCTATCTTTAACCTCTTTTGACTTATTTGGATTTCTTGCTAAAACAACCACATCAGCGTGTTTATAGAGTAGTTGATCTACAATACTTAAACCAATACCAGAAGTACCACCAGTAATAAGGATTTTCTTTCCCAAAAGATCATCTAAATTATCGAGATATTTTTGCAACGACATACTTTAATATTTTAGAATAAATTTAAATAAGTTAAATGTTTTTACTTATTTTAAGGCTCAAAATGTTATAATAAACCCCCAGTGTTAAATACACTGCTAATCAGGAACTCTATTATATGAACAAGAAGAGATTATTACTTTTTACAATCTCGTTAACTATGGTGACCGCTATTAGTGGCTGTCAGTGGTCTTTTACCTTTGGTGGTGATCCTAGCTATATTCCAAGTAGTACAAGTACATCTACTAATACATCGACCACAAGTGATACATCTAGTGATAGCACATCCTCTATAAGCGATACTTCTTCATCTTCATCTTCCAATCTAGAGGTAAATACTTTAGAAGCAAAAAAGGCATCAATTAACTACAAAAATTATACAAAGTATAATGCTACTCCTATTTCATCTGCACCTTGCGTTGGTGCTGCTCATATTTTGATTATCCCTGTTTGGTTCACAGATTCTGGTAGTTACATCTCTAACGGTGGTAAAAACAATGTTAGATCAGATATTGAAAAAGCTTATTTTGGCACCAATGAAGATACAGGTTGGAGAAGCGTTAAATCGTTCTATGAAGAAGAAAGTCATGGTGCTTTAACATTTACTGGTACGGTTTCTGAATGGTACTCATGCAATCAATCTTCATCGTATTATGCAACTTCATCAGCTCGTACAGCATCGTTAGTAACAACCGCTTCAAACTGGTATTTTAGCAATCACTCTGATGCTAGAACCAATTACGATAAAGATGGCGATGGCTATCTAGATAGTGTCATGCTCATTTATGGTGCTCCTGATCATCTTACCGCTGAAAACAGCAATACTAATTTATGGGCGTACTGTTATTGGATTCAAAATTCAAGCGCTCAAAACACCAGTAATCCAGGTGCTAACGTTTTCTTCTGGGCCAGCTATGACTTTATGTATAGCAGTACAAAAGCCTATCAACGTACTGGCAAAAGTAATTATGGTGGTGGTGATACATCATATTGTTCACTCGACACCCATACATATATCCATGAAATGGGTCACGTCTTTGGCTTAGAAGATTATTACGATTATTCTGAAACACACAATCCTGCCGCTGGTTTCTCTATGCAAGATAATAACGTTGGTGGTCATGATCCATTTAGCTCTTATGCTTTAGGATGGGGCAAAGCATATATTCCTACATCAACAACCACAATTTATTTGAAACCATTCCAAGATACAGGTGAAATGATTCTCCTTTCACCAAGTCCAGATAGTAATAATTCACCTTTTGCGGAATATCTTCTTTTAGAATATTACACACCAACTGGCTTAAATAAATTCGATTGTGATCGTCAATACAATTATCCTTATGATTACCCACAAGGTCCAAATACACGTGGTATTAGATTGTGGCACGTTGATGCGCGCTTAGTTAAGTATGATAACTACACTGGCCAATATTCATTAACATCTAATCCACCAAGCCGATCCAACAAAGTATCAATGGCGATGAGCAACACTTATGATGATGGCTCAATCGATGAAGAATATTTATCACCATTAGGTAGTAACTACTATAATTACAACATCTTGCAATTAATTAGAAATAATACCTCTAGTAATGTTAATTCATTCCTAAACAACGATCTTAAAAGTAGTGACTTATTTAAAGCGAATGATACATTCTCAATGTCAACCTACAAATATCAATTTGTTAAAAACGGCAAGCTTAACACTAATGTTGATCTCGGTTTCACATTTACTGTAAACACAATTGGCACAAATAGCGCCTCAATCACAGTTACTAAATTATAATTTACTTGATAAGTCGCAATAAAATTGCTAATGTATTTAATGCTGTTTATCAGCAATGGGTCCGTAGCTCACCTGGGAGAGCGCCTGATTTGCATTCAGGAGGTAGCGAGTTCGATTCTCGTCGGATCCACCAATTTGTTTATAATCACTTTGTGATTAAATATAAATAATGGGAGGTAATACTCATGTTACAATACCGCTATGACACTCAATTATTAATTGAAGGTAAAGGCCTTGATGAAGATGAAATCACTGATTGGATTTTAGAAAACATGAAAGGCGATTCCCTCATCTGCGTTGGTGATGATGAAATGATTAAAATTCATTTCCACACAAATGAACCATGGGATTTACTCTCACATTGTGCCACTTTAGGCGAAATCTTCGATATCGTTGTCGAAGATATGGATCGTCAATCAAGAGGTTTAAAGGGCTAATCCAATAAACTTCGACGCACATGGACCATTAACTCAATCGGTTAGAGTGGACGGCCCATAACCGTTATGTTCCGGGTTCAAGTCCTGGATGGTCCACCATATGGAGAATTACCCAAGCGGTTGAAGGGGTCGGTCTTGAAAACCGATAGAGGATGCAAGTCCTGCTAGGGTTCGAATCCCTAATTCTCCGCCAATCAACTCAAAATAGGCCAATACTAATGTGTTGGCCTTTTAATTTATTAAAAAGAGGAAATTATGATC
This sequence comes from uncultured Caryophanales bacterium, assembly GCA_946401755.1. Taxonomy (GTDB): domain Bacteria; phylum Bacillota_I; class Bacilli_A; order RFN20; family CAG-826; genus RUG14515. The sequence goes on from CAMIVH010000002.1 coordinate 15,611, forward strand.
ACATTAAAATACGAAGATTTTATTAAAGGTATCAATAGAGATACTGGAAATATCAAACAAATAAACTTTTATATCGAAGGATATCCACATTATCATGACTGCTCTATTGGTCGTTATATTAAGAAAGTTAGAGTGCACGAAAGAATCGTTACATTAACTGGTAGAATCACCTGTATTCTCACTAAAGACCATAGCGAAGTTGTATCCTTTTACGGCACTTTTAAAGAAGACCGCAAGATTTTTGACTTTAGAAGAAAAGGTAGATACACCTTAAAAGATGTCTGGGATAAGGTTGTTATTACTGATATTTCCTATTTTGTTAATGATTAAAAAATAATTGAACAATAGACCGACGCTAAAACGCTGGTCTTTTTTGTGTTTTTAATGTAAAAAATAAGACGTTTTTTGTTGGTAAAAAATTTTGCAATAGCGAAACAAAAATGCAATTGTGTAAATACTTCTAAAAATTTTATTTTTAGCAATAATAGGTTAGAGTAAATTTATACTTTTTTGTAGTTAATAATTAAGGTTATATAACGGCGAAAATGTCATAACCTTTTTTAGTAATTAATTAGTATTTTTTACCTCGCGCATTAAAGTTAAAAATGCAAGATTTTATCGATAAAAAACCACTTTAAAAAAACAGGTAAAATGATAAGTTTTTTGTCAGGAGGTTTTCAATAAAATGAGTAAAAAATTGAAACACGTTATTTTGCCTGCAGTAGCGATTGGTTTGCTAGTTGTAGGAACAAACGGCTTGAAAGAAGTGGCATACTCTGGCACATATGCTGAAGCGCCAGCCTTTTATTCGCCGATATCACCCGTTAAACTCGGGGGCAATCTTTACGACGAGGTGCATTTGAGCAGCCCTTATCAAGATCTAAAACCAAGTTTTACTTTCTTGGTTCATGGAATTGGCGGTGGCCCTAACAATTGGTCTAACGGTTTATATTATGATTGCAATGCCGCCACAACTGCTGGTACAGGCTCTTTTGAAAGAAACACCAAATCTTTGGTATATAAAATCACAAATCAAAACGATGCAGCTGTGTATATAGCTAAATATGAAAACAATAAACACTTTAGCTTCTATCGCTATGATGAAAAATTAGTGAACGGCACAATCAGTTACGTGGAACAAGAAAGCATGAGGAACTATCTTAGTGAAACAAAAAAGCACAATGTGATTATCTATCAATCTGATAATGGCGTTCAGTCTCTTGAAAATGAATTTGATCACTTTGAACATATTGTCAATACAATTTGTTTTGACTACAAGAAACTCCATGGCTTTGTACCAAAAATTAATTTAGTTGGTCATTCTAGAGGCGGTCTAGTTATTCAAAAATATGTCAATAAATACCCATATAACGTTAGCAATTTCTATAACATTGCTTCACCATATACTGGTTCAAGTCCTCTAGAATTAGCGGAAGCAATTAAAGGTCAATTTGGTGATGTTTTTAAAGAAGAGGAAGAAGAAGATGAAAGCTTCAGCGATCCTGCCTATCAAGACCTTTTAAACCAAGACTTGTTAGATGATTTGAAAGATGACTGGAATAGTCTCAAAGTTGGCGCAAACCCTCTCTCATTAAGAGGAAAAGCCTTTGCTGGTGTTATGACCTTACCATACCTCAAAGAAATTATCATAAGCGCTTGCAAAACTTATTCAATACCAGTGAATGATGAAATCATTAGCATTTTAACTGGTTTATTGGATGAAATTGACACACTTTGCAAAACAAATAATGGTAGTTCGAATTATAACATTAACATGCTTTTGAACTACAGAGATTATACTAATGCCCGTATTGAACTCAGCCAAGCAACGAAGAAACAAATCAGCAGTAAGATTTACTCGGCTGTTAGCAATTATGTTGACAAAATGGTTGATGAGGAAATTGCTAAATATACAGACGTTCCTTTATTCCGTTGGCTCGGCAAATACTTTTATGCGTATCCATTCATAGTGGATTCAAAATTAGCTTTCTTTAAAAACACAGTAATACCATTCCTTGTTGATTCGATTGTTTCTTTCGATGGAAAATGTGGCATTTTCGAAGGTGATGGTTTAGTTGGTTTGGACTCTCAATGGTGTGAAGGCTTTGTTGATTTTGATACATATGTAAAAGTTTATGATTCTAGTTATATCGAAACAAGCATCATAACGCCAACGGCAGGAGGTCCTCTTGTTGGCCATAATTTAGAGACATTTGATAACGACATAACAAACGAAATCGTTGGATCTGCTAAATTTCCAAACTTTGATGAGTTACATCACAACATCATCATAGGGGATTCTGAAGGACATAAAACTTTAAGCCCAGGTGAAGCTATGAATCAGACAATTCCACAAACAGTTAAATTGCTTGAAATCGTTGGTGATAAAAATACAACTTATAAATTCAACCCTCACATAACAATTAGTGATAGAACAACTCCTCTAGCTATTCGCCTTGTGAACTATGTGACAACAATTAGTGGAAATTCTGACAATGCAGCATATCCTTTCATTGAATATCTAGGAACTAGAAATTTCGACTTAACCATTGAATATAGTGGAACAAACTCTTTCACATATAACTCAAGCTTTGGCAGAGCGTCGAATGCTACAAAAGCACCAATTATCGATTGTGATAAAGCAGATGTAAAGTTTGAACAAATGACAGAACCAGATAAACTTACTCTAGTGGCAGCGAATGGTGCAAATGGTGTTTTCCGCTCCGAATTTGATAAAGCCGCAGCAACAACTGTTGACAGCAACAGAAATGGCGCTGCTGGCGCAAACGGAACAAATGGTGCTAGTGGCGCTGCTGGTAGTGACTGTATTGAATGTTGGGAATTAGACCTTAGACTCGCCCGTAACCTTAAGCTTCAAGGTGGCAATGGTGGCAACGGTAGCCGTGGCGGTCATGGTGGCAACGGCGCTGGCGGTAAGAGCAAAGATATGGGCTTTAAAGGTGGCAACGGCGGTAACGGTGGCAACGGCGGCAACGGCGGACGCGGTGGCGATGGCGGTTTAGCGTTTGATTGCGCGATTGTTACTATGGAAAATACAGATTATCAAGTGAACAATATTGAATTATATCCAGGCAAACCAGGCAATGGTGGCCAAGGTGGCAATGGTGGCAACGGCGGTCATGGTGCAAATGGTTCATCATTCTTTGGCAACAATCATAATGGTGGCAATGGTGGCAATGGTGGCTTGATTGGTAGAGGTGGAGATTGCGGCTATTCTCGCTTTGATGGCTCTGACCAATTTGACTTGTACTACACCAACTACGAAAAATATGTAGAAATGGATAGAAAATGTGCCAATTATTTATCTGGTACTGGTGGCAAATGCGGCAGCAGATATGGTAATGGTGGTAATGCTGGTAGAAGAAGTGGTTTGAAATCACAAACCGCTGCCCGTGTAAATGGTGATGGTGAAGTCGGAAAAGCTGTAACCGGCTATGATCAACTTAATGGTCTATATGGTTCTTTAGTAACAACTCTTAAGCAAACCATTAATGGTGTTGATCATTTCTCCCCTAATGGTTATGGCAGAGACAATAGGGGCATGACGACCTATTCTTTCGATGGTCCATCCTATTACGGTACTCTAGGCCAACTAAAGTACAACTACGTCAAGTAGAAAAAGCTGATCAAGAGGATGCACGATTGTGTGTCCTCTTTTTATTGTCTTTATTTACAAATAAAATATCGTGCTATCATTCTTGTTATTATGAAAGTCAAATTAATCAAACTCACAAAAGAATACAAAAAACAACTAGGGGAAATGATTGATGAATGGAAATTAGATCAACAAGTCAATCACACCGATGACTCACCTTGGGTAATCTTTAAAAACGATTATCATGATTTTGATTATTATCTAGAACATTTAGAAACTAAAGATACTTCACAAGGTTTTGTTCCTGATTCTGTCTTCTTCTTATTAGACGAAGAAAGAAATAGATTATTAGGGGCAGTTAATATTCGTCATTAGCTAAAAATAGGTCAATACAAGCGTGTTGACCTTTTATTTTTTCTTGAATTAATCGAATATTGTATAGACGTGCATATGCGTTGAGACTATAATTCATAATGGTGTAAAAACCAAGGAGCCGTGTATGCTTTCTGTTAAAAACTTGACTAAAATCTATAAAATCAAAGGTGGCAATGACACAGTCGCTTTGGACGATGTTTCTGTTGATTTTCCTGAAACCGGAATGGTGTTTTTGCTTGGTAAATCAGGTAGTGGTAAATCTACATTATTAAACCTTATTGGTGGTCTTGATTTTCCAACTTCTGGTGAAATTATCTTAAAAGGCAGAAGCAGCAAAGACTTTTCACAAAGTGATTTTGATAGTTACCGTAATACTTATATCGGCTTTGTTTTCCAAGAATATAACATTCTTAATGAGTTCAACGTTGAACAAAACATTGCTTTAGCAATGGAATTACAAGGCAAGAAATCAACAAAAGAAGAAGTTAATAAATTATTAGAGCAAGTTGACATTGCGGGATATGGTAAAAGAAAACCTAATACTTTATCTGGTGGTCAAAAGCAAAGAATTGCTATTGCTAGAGCATTAATCAAAGAGCCAAATATCATTATGGCGGACGAACCTACTGGTGCTTTAGACAGCAAAACTGGCGAACAAGTATTTGATACATTAAAGAAATTATCTAAAGATAAATTGATTATTGTTGTCTCACACGACAAAGATTTCGCTAAAAGATATGGTGACCGTATCATTGAACTAAAAGATGGTAAGATCATTTCTGATAGAACTAAACACTATTTAGAAGCTACAACTATTAGTGATAATGTCTCAATCATTAACGATAACGCTATTAGAATTAACGAAGCGAACAAACTAACTAAGAAAGAATTTGATGAGTTATATAAAGTAATTAAAAACTCTGAAGGAAAAGTGTTCATCAGCAGTGGTGAAAACGCCGACAAATCAATGAAAGCAGCGCGCATTTCTGATGATGGTAGAAGTGAAACCTTCAAACAAACAGAAAGTATTATTTTAAAGGATTATGATGCCTCTAAAACAACATTTATTCGTTCTAAGATGCCAATGAATAAGTCCATTAAAATGGGCTTAAGCGGTCTTAAAAGCAAACCAATTCGTTTATTTTTCACCATCTTATTATCAGTTGTCTCTTTTACAATGTTTGGTGTGAGTGCTGCTTTAATGTTTTATGACACTAATCATACATATAGCGAAGCTTTAAAGCACACAGATTATCAAGCAGAGGTATTAGAAAAACAATCGTTGGGCAAACAGTACTATCCTGTTTATAACTCTAAAGATCAGATAATGAGAGTTGAATCATCCCCATCTTCCCAAGAGGTCTATTTTGGAGAAAAAGAATTAGAGCAACTCAATAAAAACAATCTTGGCCTTGTCTATATTCCAGTCGCTCCATTAACTGATGGTCATAAAAGTTTGGATTTTTCCGACGTCACTATAACTCGCGATGAAGACTATTATAAAAGACTTGGTATTCGTTATATTTCCAACGCTACAGAAGAGCAGTTTAATAAACTTGGTTACGATTTGGTTGGCCATTTCCCTCAAAATGAAAATGATATTTTGTTACCCAAGTCATATGGCGATATGCTCATAGGTTCAAGAGCAAGAAATAAGAGCAATTACACTGAATTAGTAAATACCACAATAAGTATTAGTGGTACCTTTGGTAGTCAAACAGAGCTTAATATAAGTGGCTTTTTTGACGCTGGAAATATACCAAGTAAATATGATGCTTTTAAAGATAATAGTGAACCAATGTCTTACAAAGAGCGTGATGAATTAGATAGATCGCTAGATGCATATCTTAGTAACAGTTTTAATGGTGTCGCTTTTGTTGGAGAAAGCTTTTATGAGCAATATGCTGCTAAGATTTCTTATCAAATTCGCGATACATTCTATCGTAATTTAAAAATAGAAACGACATATTATGATGAACCTGATAACGATTCCGATACCATTAGACCATTTTTCACCGAATTAACAGTTAAAGAAAATCCTAAATTAATAGAAGTTTATAATCTAAATGATGAGATGATTGATAGAGATTCTTTCACTATTAATGAAAACGAAGTATATTTACCCGTTAGAGAATTTAGAAGTGTCGCAAAAGCTTTAGAACAAAGCCTATTTAATTCAGTCTTTGAAGTATATTACAAAGTTAGGAATAGAAGTTATGGCAGCAATGATAGGATTGTTTCCTATCTTCCAAACTTTGCTGATTATTTACATAAAAAGGCCTTTGAATTTCAAAATGAAATGCATAACTACTCGAGCGCTGTTCCATCGAAAATGAAAGACATAATAAAGCAACACAGCGATGAACTTGATCGCGCTTACATTCTCAATGAATTCATCGATGAATATAAGAATACTGATAATTATTCATCATTACCAAAAGCCGATGCTAATCTCATTGATAAATGCGCAAAGCAAAACGGTCAATATTTTATGACTGAAGAAGAACTTAATAATGCCTATGGCATTTTAGTTGATAATTTCGATAAAGAAGATGCTTGCCGATATTACTTCCCATATAAATATATAGTGTCCTTAAGTCATCTTTATCATACTGAAATGGTTAATGAGGGTATTTCAGATATCGCCTATTATTCTAGTTATAAAAATATGAGTGATGAAGATGCACAGAAAGCTATTAACTTTATTGACAGATATGGTCCTAAATACGTTAGTGAATACAAGGATTGGAGAAGATGCAATAATGGCTATACATTAAAAGATTATCACTTTTTTAATGATTCTGTTTATGAAGCAGATGAAGCCGTCTGTTATTTCTACAGTAAAAATGCTGGCAATGGCGAGCTTAAAGTCAAAGGCTACTACATCGCAGAATCCTCAGCTTGCCCTCTTGTTAGTAGTGAGTTTTTAGCCAAGGCTGGAGTTATTGAAAATCGTGCTATTGAGGCATACTACGAAACAAGTTACGTCGCTCCTAAAGACGCCAAATATATACGCTTAATGGTGAAAAGCAATTTTTCAAAAGAGCAAATTGATTGTATGCTTAGAACTAATTCTAATGATTACCGCTATTCTCTAACTAGCGACTGCTATATGTCCGTATCTTTCGTAGCGGAGATGGCAAAAGGGTTTAGACAAGTCTTTTTATGGATTGGCGTTGGATTTGGTGTTTTCTCCGCTTTAATGCTTCTTAACTTTATTACAGTATCTATTTCTTCAAAGAAGAAAGATATTGGCATATTAAGAGCAATTGGTGCAAGAAAAAGCGATGTCTTTAAGATATTTTTTGCAGAATCGTTATTTATCGCTACCCTCTGTTCCGTATTAGCAATAATATCCGCGCAAGTAGTTGATTTCTTCCTTGACCGCTATTTCGTTAGTGAAGCGGGAGTATCAATTATCCGATTTAACATCTTAACAGTGGTCTTTATTGTTGCTATCGCGTTAGTAATCGCCCTTGTTGCAACGATTATTCCAGTTATACATTCTTCTAAGAAACCACCAGTTGAGTCGATAAGATCCTTATAAAAACCGAATTAGGGAATAGCAAACAGCTGTTCCCTTTTTGTTAGGCTATCTTTTTCTTTCCTTTATTCTATAAAGTGCTATTATAGTGGCTATTATGAAAGTCAAATTAATCAAACTCACAAAAGAATATGAAAAACAACTCGGTGAAATGATTGATGAATGGAAACTTGACCAAGAAGTCAATCATACTGATACGTCTCCTTATGTTATTTTTAAGAATGACTATCATGATTTTGACTATTATTTGAATAACTTAGAAACTAAAGAACCAACAAATGGTTTTGTTCCAGATTCAGTGTTCTTCCTTCTTGATGAAAAAAGAAATAGATTATTAGGGGCAGTTAACATCCGTCATTACTTAAATGAACACTTACTAAACTATGGTGGTCATATTGGTGATGGTGTTAGACCTAGTGAAAGAAGAAAAGGGTACGCTACTGAGATGATTCGATTAGCGTTATTAGAATGCAAGAAGCTCGGTATTGATAGAGTGTTAATCTGCTGTAATTCTTCTAACATCGGTTCAAGAAAATCAATCCTCAATAATGGTGGTGTTCTTGAAAACATCGTCATGGATGATGGCGAACCAATGGAAAGATATTGGATTGATATAAAGTAATATGACTTGGCAAATATTATTAACAATCTTCTTTTTAGGCTTGGGTTTAGCAATGGATGCTTTTTCTGTCGCTCTTACTGATGGTCTTACTTATAGCGATATCAATAAAAAGAAATCATTCTTTATTGCCGGGACCTTTGGTTTCATGCAAGCATTAATGCCTTTAATTGGTTTCTGGCTTGTTGAAATCGTTGAAACCATAGCAGGAGACCTTGCGGGTGAACAAGCCGGTCATATCGCCTCAATCGTAGTGAAGTGGGCAGCCTTTGGCTTATTACTCTTCATCGGTGGCAAGATGATTATCGAATCTATTATTGAATTAAGAAAACCCGCTGAAGAAAAAACTTCAAAGAAGTTCTCTTTCAAAGAAGTTATTTTCTATGGCTTTGTGACTGCAATTGATGCATTAGCCGCAGGCGTTACACTTCATGCAGGCTTATCAAATACCGCGACTGTTTGGTTACATGTCTCTATTATCTTAATAGTGACATTCATTATGTCTTTAATCGGTTTGTTCTTAGGTAAACAAATCTTGAAATTATTAAAAGGCCGCTACGAGATATCAGGTATCATCGGCGGCACTATCTTAATTATTCTTGCGGTTGTAGTGGTTCTCTTCTAATAGAATCATCTAGTTTCTTTAAATCCTTTGGAAGAGTAACTGCGATTGCTATGACGTTACATGTCGTAGCGATAACCCATGTGATTGGGAATAAAGCATAGAGCCAGAAGACTGTATGGAACATTTCAACATTGTTGAAAATGGTTAAAATCAAAAGAATTCTTAGACCGGTACAGCACACTAAAGTGGTGACCATTGGGAACGTGGATCTTTTCATACCACGCAATGTTGCAGCGGTGAACGCCATTGTAAAGTCAAAGAAATATAAATAGCCCATCAAGCTAAGTCTCGTATAACCAGCGGCAATAGATTCTTCGTTATCAACAAATAGTGATAGAAGTGGTCTATGTAATAGAAGGGTTACTAAAGCGATGATTAAGCAGAATATTGCACCCCACGTTAAACCAAAGAGAATGCTCTTCTTGATATTCTCTTTTTTCTTTGCACCAGTGTTCGCAGCGATATATGTCATCGTGGATACAGCGATTGCATCACAAACCGCAAAGAAATAGCCTTCGATATTACCAGAAGCAGTGGCCCCGTTTTCTAAATTAACGTTACCTGGATCAATTGTATATAACGATGATTGAATAAAGACATTTGGTAAAGAGAAGAAGAAACCTTGTAAGCCTGCTGGTAAACCAATCTTGAGTACTTCCAAAAGTACTGGACCATCAATTCTAAACCCTTTTATTTTCAAACTGACATAGTTACGTTTGCCTTTGATTAAAACAAATAAGCAAATAAGCGCGGAAACCGCTTCGGCAATAATAGTGGCTAAAGCCACACCCGCAACACCCATATGCATTGGGAAAACAAACAAACAGTCAGCACCAACGTTAATTGCACCTGCAATCATTAGTGCTAAAAATGGTGAGAGTGAATCACCTTGTGCTCTTAATAATTGAGCAGCATAGTTATAAACCATTAAGAATGGTAAACCACAGAAATAGATCTTTAAATATAACGCCGCTTTAGTGAAATAGTGGGTTTCTGTACCCATTAACTCTAATAAATTATCACTAATAAAGAAGCCTAAAACACCAACAAAGAAACCAGAGATAATAGCAAAGATAAGCGAGGTATGTAGTACTTTGCTTGCTTTTTCTTGATTGCCAGCGCCCTTAGCTTCAGATAAGACAACGTTTGCACCAAGAGAGACACCAGTGAACACCACAATAATTAAATTGATAAGAGCGGTGTTAGAAGCAATTGCACCCATCGATTCAGCGGAATCACCATAATGGACAGTGGTTAAGTCAATCGTGGTGTATAGAAGTTGCATTATTGTGGTAAGCATCGCTGGTATAGCAAAAAGGATTATCTTGAAGAAGATATTTCCAGTTGTCATATCGCGTGGCTTAAAGATGTGAGCAATTCTTTTTATCATGGCAAAAATTATATGCTTTATATTTATTAAAGCAAGCGATTTGCTTTTAAAAGAAAAAGGGAACTGTAATGTTCCCTTATCTATTTGAATATTTGATCAAGTGATTTCTTTCTATCACTTAACCATTTAGTTAAATAATCAACTGCATCTTGATGTGTCTTAAAGTTTCTAGCGACATCTGGAGTGTATTTAGGAGTGATTTGTCCTAAGTTATTCCATTTTTCATAGTTCTTGGCATAATCACTCTTAAATGCGGAAGCGAAGTAATTGGCCTGCGCTGTTGCGCCTTCTAAGATTTGTGAGTTTTGGAAGACACTATAGTATTTCTTAAACATACTTTTAAAGAAGTCAGTTCTGTAGAACATAAAGAACCATGGGTTGAAATTACCTTGATTCTTAGAACAGTATTCTCCTGAACTACCATAGCATTCACTAGTGTTGACGTTACCGCTGCTCCAGTCAAAATCCCAAGGAGCACCAAAAGTGAGACGTTTATATTTACTAGTGCTGGAAAAGTCCACGAACATATAGAAACTACCAAAGCCAACATCAACATCTTTCATATATTCATGCAATAAATACATCTTAAAGACTGATTCTAAATCAATAATGGAATTAAGTGTTTCATATTGGCTGGTGTATGGAGAAGCCACTAAATTATTGTTTTCATCTAAAACAAATAAGCCATCACCATGAACCGCTTTATACAAAGCGTAATAAACGTTAGTTAAATAATTCTTAATATAGTTAACTTGGTCTTGCGAATAAACATCAGTCTTAACTGCGTATTCTTTTTTATAAAGTGAAACGCCATCAAGTTTATCTGGCTGTTCGCCACCTCCCCAGCCACCGCCACCAGGGAACATGGACCAGTCATTACCCTTACCAACGGAGAAGTAATAATCTTCTTCGCTAGCGCGGCTATCTAGTTCGATTAAATAGCCAACATCTGTGCCGGTATAGTTCTTAGCGGCTTCGTTAATTTGAATGCGTTTAGAATTAGCTTGTTGTTGCTCTGCTAAAACGTAAACGCCATTATATTTACCATTAAGGTAAACCTGGACAGGCATATAGTCTGAACTATAGTTATTTGAATAATTGAATAATGAGTTACCTAAGTAGAACGCAGTGGAGTTTCTGACCATTGATTGATCAGCGTATTCCGCGAGTAAAACCCAACTCTTAGCTTTTGCGCCATGATTTAAACCAAGCATATTAGTTTTGCTACTAAATTTGATACGATATGGTTTCTTATCATATGTCATTGTGCCATTGCCACGGCATCTAATTTCACCAGGTACATCAGTCAGTTTATAAGCATCAAGACAGTTATCTGTCGACAAAGTCATCGCGACATAAGTTTCTTTAGATTCTACTGGTTTGTTATCGGTGTCAATTCTTATATTAGGCATACCAGTGTTATCAATTATATTGATATTAGCTTTCTTTTGATCTATCAATTGATGCTTTTCATCATAGACTCTCGCGATAGCTTCTTGACTGCCTTTTTCTTTGCGAACGTTGTTTTCATATTCAACAGTGCAGCCATAAGGAATCATGCCTTTAATAGTTAAGTAGTGGTCCTTATCATCAAACATAAAAGATTGATCAGCGAATGTGTATTCATTCAAATCATAACTAGCGTTTTCATATTTTTCTTGTCCACATTTAGAGCAGACATATTTAGCGCCCTTACTTTGAATAATTGTTGGTGCGTCATTCTCATCGCTTGAATAAACAAAATCATGTTCACAAACACTAGAAGTGGAAGTGTTAGATGAAGAAGATGGTTTAGAGGAAACACTGTTAAAAGATGAACTATCGGAAGAAGCAGAGTTAACTACATTGCATCCAGTAATCATTCCTATTAATGCTAAAAGCATCACACTCTTTTTTACTAATGGCTTCATAAAAACAAATTCTTTTGATATTTACTATTATAAATATAAACCACAAAACCTTAAATAAAACAAAAAAGAGGTTCATACCTGACCCTCTTAGTAAACAATTTGGTAGCTGGAGGCGGATTCGAACCGTCGACCGACCGGGTATGAACCGATTGCTCTAGCCAGCTGAGCTATCCAGCCAAATCGCTTGTCGTGCAAGCAAGTAGTAATTATATAGAAAAGAGTGGCACATAGCAAGTCAAGTTTTTAAAATTTTTATATTCTTGTTGAGTTATGAATTGTCTAACCAGTAAAATATAATCCCAAGCACCTAAATATAGTGCTTTTTATATTAATAAATACTAGAATGTAGAAAGAGCCAAAAATTATGCCAAATTGTCGTAACTGTGGGGCACGTTTATCCAAATTTGACACAGATCTCTGCCCCGTCTGTGGAATCAAAAATCCTTTAGAAGGCACAAGTAGTGAGACTGTCGAAATCACTTCACAAATAGATTTAAGTGAAATGAAAGAAGGACAAAAAGTCCTTAGACGTCGCAAAAAGATGATTGCCTATTTTTATGCTCTTGGTTTTACAGGTTTGGCTTATTTCTACATCAAGAAATATGTTTTAGGTTTAATTTGGCTAATCGCTAACCTCGCGGTTATCGGTGGCTTATTCGCGGTATTTTACTTCGCGGCCCACGCTCATATCGCTGTAGCTATTATTATCCCTATTTTAATTGCTTACGCTATTAACGCTGTTGTAGCGACTGTATATAATTTCATGCCTGATATTAAAGATGGTGAAGGAGAGTTCATTGTTTAATGCAACGTTACTTTGCTTCTTTGTTAGACACTGAACACGTTCAATTAACTAAAGACGATGAACATCACCTTTTACATGTTATGCGCATGAAGAAGGATGATGAAATTGAAGCTGTCGCTGATAATAAACTCTATCTATGCAAAATCAAGAGTTTAAATCCTCTTGATATTTATATTGTTCACGAACTTAAAAGTGACGTGGAATTACCAGTAGATGTCACTTTATTATTTGCTCTCACCAAAGGTGATAAAATCGATTTAGTGGTGCAAAAGGCCACTGAATTAGGCGTTAAGAATATCGCTTTAATTCAAAGCGAAAGAACCGTGGTGAAATACGATAACAAAGATATCGATAAGAAGATTCAACGCTTCCAAAAGATTATGAAAGAAGCTAGTGAACAATCTCATCGACTAGTGGTGCCAAATCTTATTGGCATCTATAACTTAAAGCAACTACCTAAAGAAGCCTTTAGTGATCTTAACTATATCGCTTATGAAAAAGAAGCGGGCGACACTAGAGAAGCATTCGCGGATGTCGATAAGAACAAATCAGTTTCTATCCTTGTCGGTCCAGAAGGTGGTTTTTCTGAAGAAGAAGTTAATAACCTTGTTAAACAAGGTTTCATAAGAACATCCTTAGGCAAGCGCATCTTACGCGCGGAAACCGCCGCTATCTATGCCTTAAGTGTGTTAGGATATCTATTAGAGAAATGAAAAAGTTATTAAGATACATTGCTAACAAAGCTAAAAGGAGAACGGAATTCGAACAAAGCGAAGAATATCTCTTCTTTTTAGAGAACCGTCATTACTTAACTAGAATTCCACGTTTCGTTTCGTTCTACGAACCAGGTGATGAACCATTTAATGTCATTAGAGCAAATGTCATCCTTTATGGCTATATCAATAAGATGGCAATGGAAAATGAAACTGAAAGTCTTAAGGGCTATATCAACACTAAAAACAAAAACAACCACGCTAATTTCGTGAAATCATTCCATGAAATCATTTCTGAACAACCATATTACCAAGAAGGTCAAAAGAAGATTTATATCCCGTTTTTCTCTCGCTCATTAAATCAAATCTACTTTGATGAACCAGAAAAATTGTTAACCTCTCCTTACGCTGGCCTTAAGGATAAGTTTCAAGATACAGTCGTGGATCCATTTGATACTTATGGTAGTGAGTTATACAACTCCCATTTCTCTAGACTAGTTAAAGTCAGACAAGATGATAAAGAAACCGCTTTCTTCCATTACGACACTAATACAATTTACTTTGTGAATGAACAAGGTAGATTAGATGGTACCGTAGTGTTATTTGACCGTTATTTACGTCGTCCTTCCTATTCGCACATGCTAGAAAGAATTAGACCAGTCGTGGATGCTTATTTCAATTTTGATAGAGAAGGCTTTATAAGTGCTTTATATGATAATGGTTTCATTTCAAACCACTTATTACACTTAATTAGATTCCACGATTGGGCCAAATTATGAAAACATTTTCCGTATACAATTTAGGCTGTAAAGTTAACGCTTATGAACTAAGCGCTATTTCGTCATTACTCATAAAAGAAGGTTTTAAAGAAGATAATGAAAACCCAGATGTGGTTATTATTAATACTTGTTCAGTAACCGCGACCGCGGATCAAAAAAGCCGTCAACATATCCGTAAAATGCAAAAACTCTATCCTAACGCTGTTATCGCAGTGATGGGTTGCTACGCGCAAGGAAACTACAAGTTTATCGAAGAAGAGATTAAACCTACAATTCTTTTAGGTACCTCTCATCGTAAAGATGTCGTGGAACTCATAAAGCAAGCTTTAAATGACCATGAATATAAAACTCTTATCGAAGAAAACACTAGACAATTTGAATACGAAGAATTAGGTATCACATCTTATAGTGAAAACGTTAGAGCGTTCCTTAAGATTCAAGATGGCTGTAATAACTTCTGCACATACTGCATCGTCCCTTATAGACGCGGTAAAATGCGTTCTAGACAAAAAGAAAACGTTATTAACGAAGCCAAGTATCTTGTAGAACAAGGCTATCAAGAAATCGTTCTATCTGGTATCCATGTCGGTGGCTATGGCCAAGATTTAAAAGATTGTTCCTTCTCTGATCTCGTAGAGGAACTTAGCAATATCCCAAATCTTAAGAGTCTAAGAATCTCCTCTATTGAGGAAAGTGAAATTGATGATAAGTTAATCGATTTGATTAAAACAAAAGACAATTTAGCCAAACACTTACACATCCCACTTCAAAGTGGTTCCACTCATGTCTTAAAGATGATGAACCGTAAATACACTAGAGATCAGTTCATCAATCGCATTAAACAAATTAAGGAACAAGTTCCTAACGTGATGATTTCAGGTGATGTCATCGTCGGCTTCCCTCAAGAAAGCGAAGAAGACTTTATGGACACATATAATCTCTGCAAAGAGTGCTTTGATATGCTACACGTATTCCCATATAGCCAACGCCCAGGCACAGTCGCAGCCCGTATGGAAGGCCAAATCTCTCCAGAAGTGAAGAAGGATAGAAGTAGACGCCTTCTTGCCTTAGGCGAAGAACTATACGCTACATACGCAAATAAGTTGGTCGGCCAAGAAGTGACTGTTTTAATTGAAAAATACGATGAAAAACAACAAGCATATATTGGTCATACAAGTAATTATTTAGAGGTGAAGATTCCTTTGGAATCTAAAGTTGGTGAATATAAGACAATAAAACTACAAAAAGATATGATATAATCTAAATAAATTACGATAATTTAGAAGATGTCTAAAAACGTATTGACTAAATAGTACTATTTATATATACTAATTCCCGTTGCTAAGGAGGAAGACACTATGGCCGTCCCACAAAGAAGAATTAGTAAAACAAGAAAAAGATTAAGAAGAACACATTTCAAGTTAAACGTTACAGGTTTAGTCACATGCCCACAATGTGGTGCGATGATCAAAGCTCACCATGTTTGTCCAAAATGTGGTTACTACGCTGGTAAAGCTGTTTTAGTTAATGGCAAACTCGTTAAAGAAGAAAAACCAGCTCCAGCTAAAAAGCCAGCCAAAAAAGCCGCCAAGAAAGCTGAAAAGTAATTATTCTTAACACTTTGTAAGATAAGTCCTTAACTGGACTTTTTCTTTTTGTGTTATAATAAAATGCTTGCAAAGGAGCATATAGACAATGCAATACAATAAACTTATTGATCATACTTTATTAAAGCAAGATGCCCAACCAGAACAAATCGTTAAACTTTGTGAAGAAGCCAAACAATTTGATTTCATGTCAGTTTGTGTCAATCCTGCTTATGTCCCATTAGCGGCCTCTTGCTTAGAAACAAGTGACGTTAAGGTTTGTACCGTTATCGGTTTCCCTCTTGGCATGAACTTAACCAAGACCAAAGTGGAAGAAGCCGTTTTAGCGGTCAAAGAAGGCGCTGATGAAGTTGATATGGTTATCAATGTTGGTATGTTAAAAGCCGGTCATGATGATTATGTCAGAGAAGAAATCAGAGAAATCAAACAAGCTGTTGGTCACAATATCATCTTAAAAGTCATTATTGAAACATGCTTATTAAATAACGATGAAATCGTTCGTGCTTGTAAAGCCGCTAAAGAAGCTGGTGCTGACTTTGTTAAAACAAGTACAGGCTTCTCAACTGGTGGTGCCACTGTTGAAGCAGTGAGACTCATGAGAGAAACAGTTGGCCCAGAAATGGGCGTTAAAGCCAGTGGTGGTGTGCGTACACACGAAGACTTAATTGCCATGGTTGAAGCGGGTGCTAACCGCATCGGCACATCCAGTGGTGCGAAAATTATTTAATAATAATACTTGCAATAGTTAGACTACTTTGTAATAATAGACACGTTGCGAAAAGCTTCAAGGAGGTGAATAGACATGCCAAAGACTTCAGTTCGTGAAAACGAAACATTAGATGATGCTCTTCGTAGATTCAAAAGACAAGTTAATAAAGCTGGCACTATCCAAGAAGCCCGTAAGAGAGAATTTTTCTTAAAGAAATCTCTTAAGAGAAAAGTGAAAAGCGAAAACGCTCGTCGCAAAAATCGCAAGTAATCAATTGCCTGGACTAAACTCCGGGCGAGATCGCGGAGTAGAGCAGTGGTAGCTCGTCAGGCCCATAACCTGGAGGTCGCAGTGTTCAAATCCTGCCTCCGCAACCAAACGTTTACTTACAGTATCGATAATAATCGGTACTGTTTTTATTTATTTGTGATATAATCACCACTGGGAATGATGTCTCCCTTCTAGAAATAGAAAACCGCAAGAATTAGCTGATGACGTCTATGACTTATTTTGTCGTAGAAATCAGCTTTTTAATTTCTATGATGGAAAGGAGAATTATGAATATATTCTTATCTTTATTTATCATCTTTGGTGGTGGAATACTTGGTGGTTTTGTTTTTGAAAAGATTAAACTCCCTAAACTGGTTTGGTATATCATCCTTGGGATATTAATCGGACCATCATTATTAAATATCGTAGATGATACACTTTTGTCTATTTCTTCTTACTTAAGACAAGTGGCGTTAGTAATTATTCTCACTAGATCAGGTTTATCTCTAGATATTAATAATCTCAAAAAGATTGGAAGACCCGCCATATTAATGTGTTTTGTGCCGGCATGTTTTGAAATAGTGGGCATCACCATATTTGCCCCTCTATTCTTAGGAATATCCCATTTAGAAGCTATGCTTCTTGGTTCCGTTCTTGCTGCGGTGTCTCCAGCGGTTGTCGTTCCAAGAATGATTAAATTAATGGAAGAAGGATATGGTAAAGAGCATAGCGTTCCTGAACTAGTTATGGCTGGAGCATCGTGTGATGATATCTTCGTTATCGTTCTTTTCTATTCGTTTAAGAATCTTGTAGCAACATCTACATTTGATGCTTGGGGAATATCACAAATTCCATTTTCTATAGTGACTGGAATCGCTTTAGGCATTGGTGTTGGTCTATTAATGGTCTTAATTATCCGTTATCTAAAACTAAATAAAATCATTAATGTCATATTTATGCTTGGTTTATCTTTTGGTATGCTAGCGTTAGAGCAAGCTCTAAAACCATATTTTAGTGTCTCATCTTTACTCGCAATTATCGTTATGGCTTTAGTGGTGAATATCTTTAAAAAAGAAGAAGCTAAAGAAATCCAAAAAACTTATAACGGATTATGGCAGGGTTTTGAAATATTACTTTTCGCTTTAGTGGGTATAGCCACAGATGTTCATTATGCTTTTTCTAAAGAAGGCGCAATCATCGTAGGATTAATCTTTATCGCACTAATATTCAGAAGTGTAGGTGTGATATGTTGCGTGATAGCCACGAAGTTTACCTCAAAAGAAAAGATATTTATTATCATTTCATATTTGCCCAAGGCAACAGTGCAAGCTTCAATTGGCGCGATTGCATTGAGTGAAGGCTTAAGTTGCGGAACATTAGTTCTTACTGCCGCGGTGGTGTCAATATTAATTACCGCTCCACTAGGGGCTATATTGATGGATTCACTTTACAAGAAATTATTAAATAAAAATGAGCCAATTATCTGATGGGTTTATTTTGCTTTTTATTTATAAAATTTTTCAATAAATAATAAACTTATCGATTATTTAAGGCTGTCCGGATTTTCATAAAAGTGTCCGGATGTATCAAAATAGTCCAAGAAGCTCAATCACATATTACAGCATCGATAAAAATCGGTACTGTTTTTTTATTTATTATTGTAAAATAACTACATGAA
>CAMIVH010000003.1 GCA_946401755.1 uncultured Caryophanales bacterium
TAAAGATTAACACACTAATATCACTTGGATTAACACCAGATATACGAGAGGCTTGTCCAATTGTCATTGGTCTCACTTTATCTAGTTTTTGTCTAGCTTCTAAAGCTAAACCATCCATATTTAAGAAATCCATATCACTTGGAATCTTCATTTCTTCTAACTTAGCCATATTCTTTGCTTCTCTAATTTGCTTAACAATATAGCCTTCGTATTTAGCGATGATTTCTATTTCTTCAATGGCGAATTCATCTAATTCAATATCTTTGATTTCAGGAACAAACTTCACTAAATCAACATAAGAGACTTCTGGTCTTTTTAACAATTCAAAAGCTTGGATACCACCTTGAAGTGGATTTGAATTAATGCTTTCTAACCATTCATTAATATCTTTTCTTGAGCCTAAATAAATGGCTTTAAGAATTTCAATAACCTTATTAATGTTATTAACCTTGTTAATATAGTGAGAATATCTTTCTTCTTTGACTAAACCAATATCGTGACCGATTTCAGTTAATCTCATATCCGCGTTATCGTGTCTTAAGATTAAACGGAATTCCGCACGCGAAGACATTAAACGATATGGTTCTTCAGTGCCTTTAGTGACTAAGTCATCAATCATGACACCAATATAGGCTTGATCACGTCTTAACACTAATGGTTCTTTACCATCAATCTTTAAGCAAGCGTTGATACCCGCCATTAAACCAAGAGCAGCGGCTTCTTCATAGCCAGAAGTACCACAGATTTGACCACCGATGAATAAACCTGGCCATTTCTTGATTTCAAGATTTGAACCATATTCTTCAGTTCTAATCGCGTCATATTCAATCGCGTATGCGTATTTAAGGAAAACAGCGTTTTCAAAACCTGGTAAAGAACGAACCATTTCTTCTTGGACTTCTACAGGCATAGAAGTTGAAAAACCTTGTAAGTAAATAGAATCGGTATATCTAGATTCTGGTTCTAAGAATAATTGGTGTCTTTCTTTATCAGCGAAAGTGACAATTTTAGATTCAATAGATGGGCAATATCTTGGGCCAACACCAGTCACCAAACCACTAAATAAAGCAGAATCTTTTAAGTGTTCTCTAATGATTTCATGCGTTCTTGGTGTAGTGTAAACCAAATAGCAGAGTTCTTGCTTATCAATTGGAATGAATTCCTTAGTTTCATAAGAGAACGCTAAATGTCTATCAGTACCTGGTTGAGGGGTTGCTTTACTAAAGTCAATTGAATCTCTTTTGATTCTTGGAGGAGTACCAGTTTTAAGTCTAAATGTTTCAATACCAATACTTCTTAAGAATGGAGATAAACCTAATGATGGTTTTTGTCCATCTGGTCCTTCATCCTTCACATCATGACCACGGAAGATTTGACTTTCCATGTATGTACCAGTAGTTAAGATAACAGCTTTTGAGCGGATACGGCTACCAGTTTCGAGCACAACACCGTGTATAACGCCATCTTCGCAGATTAAAGAAGTGACCATTCCTTCTTCAAGAGTAAGGTTACTTTCTTTAGCCACTAGTTCTTGCCAATATTTTGGATATTCAAGTTTATCTTGCTGAGCTCTTAAGCATTGGACGCCTGGGCCTTTACCAGTATTGAGCATTTTTAATTGCAAGTAATGATGATCGGCTGCAATGCCCATCATGCCGCCTAAAGCATCGATTTCTCTAACGACGATACCTTTCGCGGAACCACCGATAGATGGGTTGCATGGCATGTTGCCAATCATTTCTTTATTTAAGGTTAAAAGTAATGTCTTTTTATTCATGTGGGCACAAGCAAAAGCGGCCTCTAGGCCTGCATGTCCACCACCAACAACAATGACATCGTAATCAAACATTAACCGACACTACCTTCCATATCTATTTTAATAAGTTGATTTAACTCAACTGCGTACTCCATTGGGAGTTCTTTACTGAATGGTTCAATGAATCCCATGATAATCATTTGAGTCGCATCTTTTTCAGAAATACCACGTGACATCAAATAGAATAATTGATCCTCAGATATTTTACTCACTGTGGCTTCATGTTCAATATATGAAGTGTTATTTTTAACTTCGTTATTTGGAATGGTATCACTATAAGACTTGTCATCTAAGATTAAAGTATCACATTCCACGTGGCTACGGCAGTTCTTCGCATTCTTCATGTGTCTAACTGTGCCACGATAGTTAGCAGTACCACCACCTTTAACAATTGATTTGGAAATAATTGTGGATGATGTATTGCTTGCTAAGTGAATCATTCTACTACCAGCATCTTGATATTGGCCCTTACCAGCGACAGCGATAGAGATACATGTACCTTTAGCGCCTTCACCAGCGAGAATAACCGCTGGATATTTCATATTAGTACCTGAACCAACATTACCATCAATCCAGTCCATAGAAGCACCTTCATAGCAAATAGCTCTTTGAGTAACTAAATTTACGATATTTGTGCTCCAGTTTTGCACTGTTGAATAACGACATTTGGCGTTCTTCAAAACAATAATTTCGACAACACCAGAGTGTAATGATTCTTTAGAATAACTTGGAGCGGTACAACCTTCCACATAGTGGACATCTGCGCCTTCATCAACGATGATTAATGTTCTTTCAAATTGGCCAGTCTTCTCATTGTTAATTCTAAAATAAGATTGTAATGGCTTCTCTAAATGGACACCCTTTGGCACATAGACGAAAGAACCACCAGACCAGCAAGCACCATTTAAAGCGGAGAATTTGTTATCTCTAATTGGCACGACTGTACCAAAATATTTCTTAAAGATTTCAGGATAGAGTTTTAAGCCCATATCTGTGGAAAGGAAAATAACACCTTTTTCTTCCACTTCTTTAAGCATGTTGTGGTAAACAACTTCGGATTCGTATTGAGTGGAGACACCAGCGAGATACTTTTGTTCTGCTTCTGGAATACCTAATTTTTGGAAGGTATTCTTAACTGTTTCAGGAACATCTTCCCAGTTTTTAGCTTCGCCATTTGCCATACGAGTGAAGTATGTATAGGAATCAAAATTAAGCATTGATAAATCTGGACCAAAAGATGGCATAGGCATTTCTTGGAATGCTTTAAAAGCTTTGAGTCTAAACTCAAGCATCCATTCTGGTTCATTTTTTAACTTGGAGATTTGTCTAACGACTTCTTCAGTTAAACCGATACCAGTATTAACAATAGAGGTATCTTCGTCTTTGAAACCGTATTTATAATCTTCTTGGAATTTTACTTCATCTTTTGACATATTATTTATCCTTTAGAATCTCTTCTGCGGCATTCCAACCTATGGTTGCGCATCTGATTCGTGCTGCTTGTTTGCTGGTGTTAATGAAGACGATGGCCTCATCTAATAATTCGGCATCGAATTCTTCTTCGTGCATCATATGATGGAAGGCATCAATAATTTTTCTGCCTTCTGTAATTTCTTTTCCTCTTAATAAATCACACATGATGTCTGTGCTTGATGTAGAAATTGTGCATGCAGTGCCATCAAAGCAAGCATCAGTGATGATGTTACCTTCCACTAAAAGGAAGATATCTAAATCATCAATGCAGTTATCAGAATGCATATGAACTTTTTCATAGCCTTCCTTAGGAGGTTGATGTTTATTTTGTGGATCAGAATAATGGTCCATAATGATGGATCTCATCATATCGTTAGTTAAAGTAGGCATCTAAAATGTCACCTCCGTTAATAATTGCATCGACAAACGCATCGATGTCTTCTTTCGTGGTATATAAGTAAGTCGACATTCTACATGTCGCTTTTGTCTCTAAATAGTTATCTAATAACTTAGCGCAGTGCTCACCAGAACGAATAGCAATACCTTTATAGTTAAGTAAGGTAGATTCATCTTGTGGGAAAACACCTTTGATATTGAATGTTAAAATACCATTTCTAGCGTCTTTGTTATAGATAATGATATTTTCATAATCTTTAAGCTTTTCAACTGCGTAATCGATTAATTCTTGGTCATGTTGATGGATGTTATCAATACCGATTTCTTTAATGAATTTAACCGCTCTACCAAAGCCCAAGATACCAGCGAGATTAAGTGTACCCGCTTCAAACTTGTATGGAGGAAAACGGTAATCCACGGTACCTTCTTTTTTGAAGATAGAGTTCATGCCGCCACCAGTCACAAACGGATCCATATCACATAATAATTGATATTTGCCTACGAGAGCGCCGATACCAGTTGGACCACACATTTTATGCGCGGAAAATGCAAGAAAGTCGATACCAAGGTCCTTAAAATCAACTTTTAAGTGTGGAACGGATTGGGCTCCATCAACGACCATAATTGCACCAAATTCATGGGCAATCTTAGCGAATTCTTTCACATCGGCAACATAGCCTAGAACATTACCAACTTGGGCTAAAGAAACAATCTTAGTGTTCTTACTCATGACCTTTCTAAGATTCTCTGGTAATAGCTGACCGTTAACGATATCAACATATTTAATAACCGCACCAGTGAGTTCAGCAATTCTGAACCAAGGAAGAACATTGGAAGCATGTTCAGCCACACTGATAACGATTTCGTCACCTTTTTTGAGGTATTTTAAACCATAGCCATAGGCCACTAAGTTTAAAGCACCGGTAGCGCCATCAGTAAAGACTACTTCATTTTCTTCAGCATTGACTAATGAAGCAACTTCTTTACGGGCATTTTCCACCATGACATCCATGTTATAAGATAAGTCATAATCCCCACGATGAGAGTTACTATTATACTTTGTATAATAATCAGTGATTGTGTCTATCACACATTGTGGTTTGAATGTGGTAGAACAGTTATCAAGGAAAACAAGAGGCTTATCTTGCATCTTGATATCACTATTTAACATTGGGAATTGTTCTCTAATCTTATAAACGTCGTACATATTACATTCTCCTTTCAATTAAAGAAGAAATATGATTCTTGACGTCTTCTTCTTTGAAACCTTCTAAGATTGGTTTTAAATAACCCCAGGTAATTAATTCCTTAGCGGTTTCCACACTTAAACCACGGGATGTTAAGTAGAATAAGTGTTCATCGTTTATCTTACCAACGACCGCACCATGGCTAGCTTGCAAGTCGTTTTCATCAATTTTTAAAACTGGTTTAACGGTGGCATCACTGCTTTCATCAAAAACCATAATTTTTGAATTTTGTTGGGCTTTACTCTTAATTGCACCCTTAAAAACATGTGATGTTCCATCCACTAGAATTTTGCCGTTATCTTTGCAAATTCCATAGCAATCAAATTTACCATACGTTTTTGGTGAAACGTGGTCGATAGAGATATCCACTGTCTTACGGTCATCACCAGCGGTTAAAGAAGCTACCTTATATGTACATGTAGCGCCTTCTTCCACTAAGTTGACCTTGCAGTGAAGATCTAATGTTTTCTCGGCAAAATCAGCGAAATATCCATTAAGTGTAGCATTATTCTTCACTGTAATGTTGATATTTGATGACTTCATTTCATCTTCAGCGATGAATGATAATCTAACATTACTATCTTTATTAATAACAATATTTAATTCTTTAATATCTTTTAAATTATCTAAAAGAATATCGCAAATTGAATTAACCTCTATTTCGATTTCAACTTTTTCGCTAGTTAAAAGTGAACCATCGATGAAATAATCACCGTTAGAGATAGTATTTTTAATGTTGGAAATAATGGTTCTTTCCATATTACTTAATGCTTTCCTTCACAGCGCAGGTTCCAATAGAAACCTTATTCATTTCGAGATCTTCTTTTTCAATATTGATACCATATTCAGTCTTGATGAATTCATAACCGGTTTGGTCAATACGTTTGAAGATTTCTGGGCCACCATCTAAAGCGATACGACCGTTAATCATGACGACCGCTCTCGTTGGGTGGATCATATCAAACAAACGAGCATAGTGAGAAATCACGAGGAAACCATGTCCTTCAGCTTTTTCTTTGTTAATAACTTCAGCGACAACTTGCATAGCATCGACGTCTAAGCCAGAGTCGATTTCATCAAGCATCGCGAGTTTTGGTTTTAATAATTCCATTTGAAGGATTTCATTTCTCTTCTTTTCACCACCAGAGAAACCTTCGTTTAATGATCTAGTCGCTAAATCGAATGGCATTTTTAATTCTTTTGTGGCTTGGTCTAATATTTTATAAAAGTTATATGTAGAAATTGGTTTTTCTCTGCGGGCATTAACTGCGGCTTTTAAAAAGTCAGAGTTAATAACACCTGGAATCTCACTTGGGGCTTGCATGCCTAAGAACAATCCGAGTTTAGAACGTTCATCAACAGATAATTCTAAAATGTTTTTGTCATCAAAATAGATAGTACCTTCTGTAACCACATATCTTGGATGACCCATAATGACACTTAAAAGTGTCGATTTACCGTGTCCGTTAGGACCTAGTAGCGCGACTGTTTCTCCTTCAGAGACTTCAAGGTTAACGCCTTTAAGTATTTCTTTGCCGTCAACAGTGGCGTGTAAGTTGTTAATTTTTAAAGTAGACATAGCTCTTACCTCAAATTCCGTGAGATATTCTACATATTAGAAACTATATAAGCAAACGATACGATAATTTTTGTTTTTCTAAACATGCTTTTCATACGATAAGAAGCGGTTTGTTAACAAACTTGTTGCATAAAAAAATTAGAATATTTATAATATTCGCGCTGTTATTTGAAAAAGGAGAGTTAAAAATGAAGAAAAGTAAACTATCAATAACACTAGTTACTGGCTTCATTGCTGCTATGGCTTTGTCCGCTTGTAGCAACGTCACTTCAGATAAAAAAGCAATCGCTACATTTACTCCTTATGGTAGTAAAGAAAAGATCGCTCTTTTAACTGATGATGTTTACAATGCCTACAACGGTACAACAAATGGTATCAGCAAGTTCTATGACAAAATCTTAGAAGTTTTAATTCGTTACGAATTTAAAGAAAAAGGCTTTAAAGGCGAAATGAATTATAACGAAATTGAAAAATGGGCTACAAACCAAGTCAAAGAACAAAAAGAACAAGCTGATAAAAATGCCAAGAACAATGGTACCAGTTACGACACTGAGTGGAAATCAATCCTCGAAAGTAAAAACGTCGAAGATGAAAAAGGCTTAAGAGAATATTTCATCTATGACAAAGAAAAAACAGTAATGCAAAACTGGTTCGCTGACGAATACACAGCCGAAGGCTTAAAAGAAGAATTCTTAGGTCTTAATGCTCAAGGTGCATCTACCGAAAAAGACGTCAGAAGTGCGATGCCATATCACATCCGTCACATCTTAGTGAAGGTTGAAGAAGCTTCCGCTGCTGAAAAGTTCTATAAAGGAACAGTTACCGAAGAACAAGCTAAGAAACTCTTTGATGTCGTTCAAACTTTAGCGAAAGGTGAAAAGACATTCACTGAAACCGCTTTAAAGAGTGAAGATACATCCAACGAAAAAGGTGGCGATGTCGGTATCGTTACAAACGTTGCTTCTTCCGTCGGTCAAACAATGGTCAACGAATTCCGTTTAGGTTTATATGCTTACGACAACATTTATGATGCCGCCAATGCTGCTGATCCAGCTGCTGCTATCATCAAAAAAGGTTTAGGTATCACTAATGATGTTAAAGATGCCTTACCAGCAAACGTCGTTGAAGTTCCATATGAAGCATTTGTTAACCTTGGTAAATACGCTGATGTTACAGCCGATGCTAACAACAATAAGTTAGCCGGTGGTTCCACTGCTTTATATCCAAGAAACATTATTTGGAATAAATACTTCAACTTACACAACGTCTTCGTTATTAAAAATGCTAAGAAAGCCGACTATAGCGCATTAGCTAACCCAAGAGATGAATTTGATAATCTTGCAAGTGACACCGTTTACGATGCTTCCTTACCAAGATTCAATGCTCAAGGTTACTTAGTTGATGAAAAAGGTAATGTTATCGTTGGTGTTCGTAGCCAATACGGTATCCACTTCATGGTCATTGAAGAATCTATGTATGATTACGCTGAATTCGCAACATACTATGATACAAAATTACCAGGTGAAGAAGGCTATAACGAAAACGCCAGAAGCTATGTCAACTACATCCAAAGTTCCGACATTGCTGATTACAAAACACGTGCAGACGATATCTTAAATAAAGTCAAAGGTTTTGATAAAACATATGACTATCGTTTATACAACTACCTCAAGACCAAAGTTACCATCGAATTCAAAGATGCTGCTGATGGTTTAGGTAACAAGATTGATACATATATCAAAGCACAACAAGAAAACAACAATTACAAACAAGACACAGGTTTAGCGGAAGACTGGAGAACATACACCGAAATGTTAGAGCTCCAAGAAAACAACCGTGATGCTCAATACACCACAAAGAACGCTATCACTGGTGAAGTTTCACCAATCTTAACACGTCTTGTTCCAGAAAAGGTTGCTGATGACTTCTACAAATTAAATAACAATCCAACCGCTGTTACAGATCCAACATACGTCAAATTCACTGAGGAAGGAGATTACTACTATTATGCGTAAAAATATCTTAAAAGTATCCGCAATCGCGTTACTCAGCACATTCGCACTCGCCTCATGTAGTGATGACATTGTTGCCAAACCACAAGCTTATGATGATAACTCTCCAGTCGTCACAGTCACTGGTTATAATGGCACAATCTACAACAACAATTTCAAAGATATCTACGATCAATATCGTGATGGTAATTTAGCTCAAGATGTCTTAAACGAATTGTTATATCAATATTCCATTAGCGTCTTTGGTAACTACAACAAAGTCACCGCTAAAAAGGATAGTGAAGAAATCACATTAAAAGCCGCTGTTAATTCTTATAAAAATGGCGACAAGAAAGCTGCTGATGAATTCATCAAAGCTCACAGTGCTTATTGGACCAAGAACAAAGCTGGTCATCGTGTTGACGACACAAACAAAGAAGTCGCCGATGATGCTGCTCCAAGCCAATCCGAATATGCGCGTTTAAATCAAAAATGGGAAACTATTGAAAAACGTATCGCTAAGAAATTATATTCCGCTATCTCTGGTGGTTCTTACAGCGAAAGAAACGTTTTCAAAGAAGAAAAGTACTTACGTTCCCTCGCTACAGACGTTGAAAACAACGTTCGTGCGTTAACAGGTGCCGAACTCTTCGAAGGTGTCTTAACTTCCGCCGTCGAAGATGAAGAAGTCTTCACAGAACCAGCCGAAAAAATCGATGGTGTCACAATGGACTACATTCTTCACCGCGCCAACTATCAAAGCAATGCTGCTTTAGATCAAGTGGAAGATAAAGAACAAGATGCGACTTATGTCGAAGACAAAATCATCCCAGATATCTATCGTCAACTTCTCGTTGAACAATACATCCTCGATGAATCCTACGACACATTAGGCCGTACATCTGCTAGACACATCAGTGTCTTATCTATCACCGAAAACAGCAAATACATCTCCAAAGCTGAAGACTTAATGAAGAAATTCGTTAATAACTACATCTTCAAGAGCGGCCGTACAGAGGCTATCACACTTGACTCATTCAAGACTGTCTCTGATGCCTGGATCGGTGCGTTCATGAGAGATACAGCTAACCAAGTCGACACCAACGCTGCTTACAAATTATCTACAGAAGCCTTTGGTACTGAAGCTGAAAAGACAATTACTGTTCAAGGTAATGATTACAAATATTTCGAAGGCACAAACTATGGCGACATGATGGAAGAATTCAAGAAGATTGATGATAATCCAAAATTGTCCGAAAACGAAAGCACCTACACCAATAGCGGTGCTTACACAGTTGAAGTTGGCCAAGAAATTAAGACACGTGAACTTCAATTAAAAGACTACACATCCACAGGTTGGTATGTGAAATCAGTCGGTGTCAGTGATTTACCAGATAGCATCAAGAATCAATTATTTGATATCAACGTTGCTAACGCCTTACTCGGTGAAGCTTGTGTTGAATACTCATTCGATACAACCGCTAACGAATGGAAGACAAACGAAGTTGCTGGTAGCAAAAACCTCGTCAACGTCGTTGGTAAGATCAATGGCCAATACTTCCTCAGAAAGACAAGCAGAGTCGCTGATGAAAAAGTCCAAAACGACATTCTCTTCAAGAGCGATAACACCTACTACATCGTCTTAGTGGAAGATGCGATTAAGAGTAAAGTTCTCAATAAGGCTACATATGCTGAATTAGAAGGTAACGAACTTACCGATGCCATGAACAAACTTGAAAACTACATCAACGAAATCGTCCAATTAGTCGCGGATAATGATACATATCAAACATTATCCAAGAAACACTGGGTCGAAAAGATGGATATCAAGTTCCATGACACAAAAGTCTACGATTACTTCAAATCAACATTCCCAGAATTATTCGATTAATCAAAACAACAATTAAGGAGGCTTAGACCTCCTTTTTTGTGCTATCATATCTTTAGAAGGATAAACATATATGGAAAAAGATGTTTTTTGTAAAATCGTTGATGGTGAAATACCTTGCTATAAGTTATTTGAAGATGAAGACGTTTTAGCGTTTCTTGATATTTCTCAAGTCACTAAAGGTCATGCCTTAGTTATTCCTAAGAAACACTATGACACCTTCTTATCCACACCAGAAAAGCTCATGCACAAAGTCATGGATGTGGCCCAACGTATTGGTCAAATCAGTATTCAATTCTTAGGGGCCAAAGGTGTGAATATCTTAACTAACTGCTACGAAGTTGCCGGACAAACAGTCAAGCACTTCCACGTGCATGTTATTCCACGTTATGAAGGTCATGATGGCTTCGAATTAGAAATGAAGTCTAATGTTGAAGGTCTAAACCTTCCAGTTATCGCTGAAACGATTAAAAACAACCTCTAGAAGACAAATTAAAAGGATTGACGAGTTATTTACCATCAATCCTTTTTTCTTTTATTTAATTGGCTTATAGAAAGCACGATTATCTAATGGGAAGACCTTATTAGAGAAGTTACCTGGTTCAACTTCTTGAAGGGCTTTATCCACGACCACCATCTTACTATCTAAATTATCTATTAAGGATAATAATAAGGCTTCTTTGGTGTATGGCATCACAGGAGAACCAAATTCTTGTTGTCCATGATGTGATAAGACCATATGTTCAAGTAATAATGGAACTTCACCTGTGAGTTTAAGTTCTTCCGCGGCTTTTCTAATCTCCGCGCACATGATACTAATATGACCTAATAATTTACCTTCTAAGGAATATTTATAAACAATTGGTCCTTCGAGTTCGATAATCTTACCTAAATCGTGTAATAAACAGCCAGTAATCATTAAATCAAAGTCCGCACCATAGATTGGGGCGAGGTAGGCAGCATGGTCCGCCATAGTAACACTATGCATTAATAGGCCACTACTATATTCATGGTGAATAGAAACCGCTGCGGGATAAGAGAAAATCTTATCACCGAACTTTTTAATCATATAATTTAAGATCTTTTGGCAGTCTTCGTTCTTAACAGAGGCAACATGCTTATTAAATCTTTCCACTAATTCCTCTTTAGAGACCGGAGGAGCCTTCACAAACTTTTCGACATCTATTTGTTCAAGTGGCACTAATTCAGCGGTGAGAATCTTTAATTGTAATTGTTCTTTGTATTTGTTTGTTTCACCAGTGATGGCTAAAACGTTGCCAACGACGAATATTTGTTCATCCGCTGGTGTGGCATCCCACTTTTTAGCGACGATTGAACCACTAGCATCTCTAAGTTCAACAGAGAGATATGCTCCACCATTAGTGTTCACACCTTTAGCGACATTTCCTAATAAGAATTGTCCTTCAATGTGTTCGTGATCATTAAATTCCACAATCATCTTCATATGTAAAATCCTCCAATACTTTTTTAATTTCTTGATACTTATACCCTTTATTAATTAAAGCGGCATAAATCTTTTGTTTTAATTGATAGCCTTCATATTTCTTCTCATAACGGTTTTTAATCTTTTCATAGTCTTTCTTTAGAAGGTCTATTTCAACTTTGTTATTTTGTTTCTTCAAGTCGTTAACGACTTCTCTAGCGATATCGTGATTAAAGCCCTGAGATAGATAGGCTTGATAGACATGTTTCTTCTTACTTTCATAAGCATAACGGGCATATTTCCTATCTAGCTTATCAAGTAAGGCTTTAGCTTTCTTTCTTTCAATATTTTGAGGAAAGTTAACTCTGTTAATTAAGGTTTCTGGAATACCTTTATCTTTTAAGTGTTTAACGATTTTATTTTGACCGAAGTTTCTTTCATTATCCCAAGCGATTAAGTCTTGCATAAAGGCTTTATCATCTAATAAATCGTTTTCTTTTAATTTAGTGATAACTTTTTTCGCCGCAACATAGTTATCTTCTTTTTTCATGAGTTTTTCTAACATCTCTTTTTCACTGAGGTGTTTTTTACTCACAATTTGTAAAGCGTAGTTAAGAAGAGTGCTCATCGCCGTAATCTCTTCTAGATTAGCGATTTCTTTACTAGATAAGTTCTTACCAGCGTACAGATAGGAAGAAACGAATGCTTCTTTAGATATCTTTAACGGTTCACCCTTAAAAAACGATAAGGTCACGTGATCCTTATAGAGTTTAATAGCTTTAATTTTACGACTACCAGTATTTACGGATGGCACGTTTATAAACCCTCACTACGTTGTTATAAAACTTATCGATAGAATAGACATCTACGACACGGTAGGCTTCATCAATAATGGCTTGTTTTTGTTCTTTAGTTAAAGAGAAGATCTTTTCCACTTGGGCAACGAATGATGCATCATCAGTAAAGAAGAAACCAGTTTTACCATTAATGATTGTGCCCGTTAAGTTACTATCAAATCTCGCTAAAACGATTTTGCCCGCCGCCATCGCTTCCATAAATGTTAAGCCTTGAGTTTCGGTAATAGAAGCGGATGTATAAATATCTGCAAGATGATAATAGAAAGGCACATCAGTTGCAGAAACAAAGCCGATGAAATCGACAAGATGGCTAATGCCTAATTCTTCACATAATAGTTCTAAATCTTCACGATATGGACCATCGCCCACAACAAGCATCTTCTTATCGACCTCTGGATGCTTTTGATGATATTGGGCAAAGCCTCTTACTGAGACATCCATACTCTTTTCTTTAGCGATACGTCCTAATAGTAAGAATACTTTAGTGGTTTCTTTAATACCGTGTTCTTCTTTAAATTTCTTTGTTCTTTCGACATCGATTTTATCGCTTTTGAAAATAGAGAAATCAATACCAGTAGGAATGACGTTAATATAAGCATCACTACCCACTGAACGCATGTATTCTTTAGTTTTATCACTAGGTGTAATAAATTCAGTCATACGATTAGCGAGTTCTTTAGAATAAACTCTTACAACACGTTTAGCAAAACGTTCCATTAAGCCGCGTACGGCGTAATATGTATAGTCTTCGTATGAAGTGTGATATGTATAAACAATTGGTAATTTTAACTTTTTAGCGACTCTTCTTGCTAAAACACCAATGGTAAAGTCGGTTTGATTATGAATAACATCAGGTTTGAAATTCTTGATGATTTTAACTGGCTTATTAGCGAAGATATTTGTAAATCTATAACCGTAAAGTTTCTTTAAATAGATACCAGGAACATATAAGACATTACCGATTTGTTCTAATTTACCATCTGTTGATCGAGGCGCTACAACAAGGACTTCGTGACCGTGCGCCACTAATGTATTAGCCAGGTTGAAAGTGGATGTAGAAACACCGTTGACGAATGGAGGATATGTATCAGTAAAGATAGCAATACGCATTACTTTTCTCCTAAATCATCTAATTCCACTTCATCATATTCATTTTGTGAAATATCCGCTGGACCAGAATTCTTGTTCTTTTTATTTGGTTTCTTTTTACGAGGACCTGGTTTTAGCTTTGCTAATATCGCTTCACGCGACAACTTAGAAGTTTCCACTAAAGAGGCAACCTCTTCATATCTTTCAACATAAGTTTCCTTTTGTAAGGAGTAGAATGTTTGTCTGTTTGGAATGTCTCCCATATGAGCTTCGTTTTTTGGAGAAGAACGATAGAAAGCAGCAACAAAACCACCAATGAGAATTGGAATAACGAATGTCGAGCTACGCCAAACGAGTAAGGATGAACGACATAACGCAATTGTTTGATTTTTGTCAGGAATGCCGTTAACACAAGAAACGAAAAATCCTGTGGCAGTAATAGCGGGATTATCACTTGGGTTCATAAATAAGCTGTGGAAAACGGCTTCAGAAATAATCGCACTTCCTGGAATAGGCACTAAGCCCGTAATCATTTGGTGATAGTTACTTAAGAAGATACAATCCCAGAAACTAGCATGTTCGCTTTCATTGCCTAAAGCTCTACCAACAAAGAAAGGAACGGAGAACTTAAGAATCATATAAGCGGTAAAGCAGGCAATGATTAAAAGTAAGAACGGAATATTAGTGCTCAAACGTCTAAATTCAATTTTGAAGTTTTCCACCTGAATACGGAGATTCTCTCTAGTTCTATCTGGATTCTTAACGATTTTGATTTTGCTTAGAAGAGTCACAACTGGGCCCATAACGAAATTGTGGAAACCATGCCAGTAGCCCATTAAGAAGACAATTGCAATAACGCTTAAGTTCAATAAGAAGCCAATAATTGTTAAAGGCCAAATTGGAAGGTCCAAAGGCATTTCGTTAATTTTAATACCAGTTTTAAATGTACCAAGAGAATTGATAAAGTCATACTTGACGATAAAAGAAACAACACCAAAGACAATCAATACAGCCTGATAAACGATGGAATACATCGCGAGAATAGAAACCGCACTAGAAACTTGCACACCTTGCTTTTTAAATGTGTAAGCTTGCATGATTTGACCGCCACTAGCACCAGGAGTAATCGCGTTATAGAATTGACCAATTTGGTCAACCGCAATCGCTTGATGGAAATGATATTTTCTAGTGAATAAGTGGGCAAAGCAGAAAAGAATAAAGCTTCTGACTAAAACACAGCCCGCCATAACAGCAAGAATGATTAAAAGATAGTTAACATCTGCAGTAGACAAATAGCCCCATATCTCGTTAGCGTCATCTTTAATAGCAAAGAAGATTGCCAAACCTGTAGCAATCAAAAC
The DNA here is from genome assembly GCA_946401755.1 of uncultured Caryophanales bacterium. Taxonomy (GTDB): domain Bacteria; phylum Bacillota_I; class Bacilli_A; order RFN20; family CAG-826; genus RUG14515. The sequence goes on from CAMIVH010000003.1 coordinate 15,142, forward strand.
GAAGGAAATATTGAGAATATACTTAATTGTGGTCTTTTTATCTCTAGGTTGACCAGAGGCCACTCTCTCTTCGTGTTCTTGAACTTTTTTCTCTAAATCTTTGTTAGCCATATCTAACAAATTATACCATAAAAAAAGACTATTGACCAAAATTATCAATAGTCTTAAAAATAGAGTGATTTTATACGTTAGGAAGGCTTATTACTTTGCCCATAAAGAGAGGAATTCCTTCTTTAGTGGTCACCGCATAAGCGAATGGACGATTTAATTTAAATTCAATTGGCTCTTCTGGTATATCACACTTTGATACAACAATGATTGTGTAAGCCGCACCTTCAGCGCCTTTATTGTTTGTTTCAAATCCCGCTTCATGTTGAGATTTTGAAATATAGCCTCCATCAAATTTTGGGAAATTAGCATATCCTGGCTTAAATGGTATTACAATGCCTCTATCTCTAAACATCTCAACTAAATCGAATTTGCTTCTTACTTTGAACTGTGGAATTGTATATTCAACTGTACCTCTTTGGGTGACGCCACTTGCATTATCCGCAACTCCGTATCCGTATGTGTTTAATGGAAGAGTTAATAAATTATCCAAAGCAGTTCTATTACTTAATACTTCAGTGTAATTAGCGTCAGCATTTGGTAAAAGCATTCTAAACTCTAAGTCATGTTCAAACGGAAGAGAGGAAATCATATAGCCTTCTCCAGTGAAATAATAAGAATCTTCCACTTTTGTTTCCATATATGTGACTTTAGTAGAGGTTGCGCCAATATTGGCGAAATCACCTTTATAGTTACGATCTTCTTTGAATTCATTAGTCCAAGCAGATTTCAAATAAACAGTATTTAAAAGGGCATACATAGCGCTTGATAGCATTTCTTGGAATTCTTCGCCTTTGACATTAAGGTAATTCTTAGTTTTATCATTTATCCAATCCGCCACTTCGTTATACATGTTAGGTAAATCCCCTTGATAAGCTTCAGCGAAATAATAGTCTTGAAGTGTTTTTAAATAATCCTCATGTATTGTTGAATGTTGATCAATCCAAAAAGATTGAGAAATATTTAAATAAGTATTCTTTTTAGCGTCATTAATCGCCGATCTTAATAAAGCGTTTTTGATTTCATCAAGATGATTAAATGATTTTTCATCATAATGGAGTAATTCTCCTAGTTCTTTTTTAGTTTCACCATCTGCGGCGTCATAGGCCATAGAGAAACATGTGGCGATAGACATTGGTGAGAATACTGGATTTTTATCTTTACCACCATTTGCTTGTTGAAAGAAATCAAGAGAGAACTCTTTTAAAGAATCAATATATCCTTTATTAAATTCTTTTGTTTGAACAGTATTAAAAACTTTATTTGGCTTGTTTAACGCAAATTCATTTAGTTTGGCTAAACCTGCTTGGTTAGCACATGATGTCAAGATGAGTAAAGGCGCGATAGCCATCATTATTTTTTTCATATTGTTTTTACCTCTCACCCATTAAGACGATTGAAACATAAAAAGCTGCTAAAAAGAAAAAGATTACCGATCGGGGGACCAGTAACCTTTAAAAAGGGAGACTCTATTGCTAAAGAGACAATAGACAGTTTTAGTTTAGCGCATTTTTATCTGTCGGCAAAGATAACAATTGTTATAGTTTGTAATGCGCCATTTGAAGAGACTTTTTATTCGCCTCTCATATATAAGACGTTTAAGCCGACTATTTTTGCTAAAATTTTTTTGTCCTTTATTATTTAACATCTCTTTTCTTAAATAAGCAAGCGCCACCAATAAAGAATGCAGCTGCATAGAAGATGTTAGAGCCAATGCCAGTGAAGAAAGTGTAGTTATCAATTGTGGCTACACCATCCTTAATTGTCGAAGAAGAGATGGCATACAATGGGTCAACACACTTGACGATATTTTCAACATTATGAAGGGTATCGACTGTTGGCTTTGTAGTTTCAATTGTTTGTTTTGACATTTCAATTGATAGTTCGAGTGCTTTCGTCTTTTCAGGATCTGCTTCTGTCGCTAATTGTAAAGTGGCATCAGCGATTGTAGCATTGCATCCATCGATGATTGATTCTGTTGTCATGATGACTGTACTCAAGATGACCGCTAAGAAGTAGAGGCCAAAGATACCAATCATCACTAATGGAATACATGGACCCATTGATCTGAATACTGTCGCAATAAATACAGCGAATGAAACAAGTGATGTATAGGTAAGTAAGGAGAGAACTACAAACTTAATAATGAATTCCGCTGAGAGCTTAGCGCCCATACCTGTACCGACCATTGTGGCAACATCTAAGTCAAAACCACCGATGATGGTACCGAATAAAGTACAAACTCCAACATACATTAGTAAGAGCGAGAACGCTAATACCAAGCCTGATAAATAGAGTGATGCGTAGATTTTAAACTTTGAATGGCCAGCAATAATTTTGTTTCTAATTGTGCCTTGTGTGAATTCTAAGATAACAAAGGAAACAACGTTAATTGGGATGGCGATACCAAAGTTTTGGGCTGGTGAGAACGATGTGACAAGCATTGATTGACCTGTCAACATTTTCATGCCTTCAGCATCCAAGAATAAATCGAGTAAGAAATATAATAGGATCATGAAGATGGCAACACCTGCACCAACGATGAGGGTGATTCTAAATGTAATATCTTTAGAAATCTTATAGAAGAAAGCTTTTAATAGACGACTCATATTATTTGCCCTCCTTAATAAGATTCAAATAGTATTCTTCAACTGATTCCTCAGAAGAATTAATACCAAGAAGATTGATACCAGCGGCATCTAAACCCGCCATAACATCTTTGATTTTGAGATTATCGTAAATTTTGATTTCACCATTAGGTGAGACTTTGTAATCAAGCGAACCAAGTTCTTTGATAACTTTTTCCGCTTTTTCGATGTTATCAACTTTCACCATTAATGATTTACGGCATCTTTCTTTTAATTCTTGAGCGGTGATTTCTTCAAGAAGTTTACCGTGAGAGATAAAGCCATAGCAGGTAGCAATCTTTTCAAGTTCTGAAAGAATGTGAGAAGAGATTAAAACGGTAATACCATCTTTTTGATTTAATTCGATTAATAAATCTCTTAATTCGGCAATACCTTCTGGGTCTAAGCCATTCATTGGTTCATCTAAGAACATTAATTTTGGATTATTGACTAACGCTAAAGCGATGCCTAATCTTTGACGCATACCAAGAGAAAAGTTTCTAACTTTCTTGTTATTAACGTTTTCAAGATGCACTTTGCTTAATAAAGCATCTCTATCTGCTTCCGTTAAGGTGATACCTGTATAAAGTTCATAGTAACGGATGTTTTGTTTTGCGGTAAGGGTAGGAACTAATGATGTAGTTTCCACAATCGCGGATATATTTTTTCTTTTTTCGTAAATACGAGGGTCATTATTTTTAAGACCGAATAATTCATATGTTCCAGATGTTGGTTCCGCTAAACCGGTTAATAAACGCATAATGGTTGTTTTACCGCTGCCGTTTTCACCGACAAAGCCATATATGCTACTTTCTGGAATATGCATATTAACATGATCTATAACGAGCTTTTTGCTGTATGATTTACAGAGCTCATTGGTTGTAATAAGGTCCATGTTTTTTCCTCCTTCTACAATAATATACATTTTTATACATAGATATTCAATAATATTCGTAAAAATCGTTCATACATTATGTATAAAAGTAATATTTCAAGCATTTATCAAGATATATCCTATTATTTATATATAAGAAACAAAAGAAAAACTACTGCGATGAGTAGTTACAAAAGTTGATAATTGGTGCGGCTAGCAGGAATCGAACCTGTACGGGTTGCCCCACTAGATCCTAAGTCTAGCGCGTCTGCCAGTTCCGCCATAGCCGCATATAAATTAAAGGAGGGACTGTGTCCCTCCGATAATACTTAGTTGGTGCCGTCTATCGGAATCGAACCAACAACCTACTGATTACAAATCAGTTGCTCTGCCAATTGAGCTAAGACGGCAAATTTGGTGGACACTGTAGGGATCGAACCTACGACCTCTTCCGTGTGAAGGAAGCGTTCTCCCGCTGAACTAAGTCTCCAGCGCCTAAATAATATAACAAACTACGTTTTATTTAGCAATAAAATTGTGAACGCAATATATAGAATAATGTTTATACGTTTCCGTTACAAGCATTATTGCGTGTAGATGAAATATTTTTATAGCGGCTTATTCTTCTTCTTTAAGATTCTTTCTTAAAATGATGTTGGTAATCATTATCACGATTGATAATAAGAATGGGAAAATGATTAAGCTATCAACAGAGCATTTTGGGTTGCCGCCACAAAAGCCTGGGAGAATCTTACTGCCATTCATTGTTAAAGCCGTGATAAAGGCCGCTAAAAGGAAGATTGAGTAAATTATCGAAATAACCATAAAAACGCTTGTAATCTTACGATTAGGCTTTTTAAGATTGAATGCCGCTAAAGCGATAAGAACTAGAGTTAAATAGAAAATCACAGTGGTTATGATTTCTAATACAATCACATAATATTGCGCGTAGTAATAGAAAGGCACTGCCATATCACCAAACACTTTTTCTGTTGATTTAAAGTTCCAGTAGAAACTCATGCAAATGAAGTTCCAACCACTACAGTTGACTTCAACGCCGTAGTCTTTGTTATAGACATAGCACCAGCCAAAGAAAAAGAAGATAAGCATTAATCCAAGAAGGATTGGAATCATACCTCTACAAACATTTATTTTCTCTTCTTTAGTTAACGCTTTTACTGCGTTTTGATTTTGCCTACTGTTTGCCATAATTAAAACTCCTTTTATTTACTAACGAAATATGCAAGCTTGCTATAATCCGTAATTGTTTCTAATGATGAGACATTGAATGATAAGAATTCCACTATTTCGGTTTGATCTGAAATATTGCCTTCCGCATCATAGGAATTGATTTCAATTTTAGTTTTTGTTTCTGAGGCTAATCGACCAACAAGATGAATCCAAGCTTTATCATTAGTGTCCTCATATTGATTCTTTGGTTCTGGAATATCACCATCATAATTAAGGATGAAACCGATGACGGTGTCTTTACCGCATCGACAGCCAAATCCCGCGGTGCATTTTCTAACACCACAGAGATATTCTTTGTTATTCACATCTTTGATGTTATAAGTGAAACAGTCATATGTGATGTCCTTATTCACATATTCTTCTGGATAGTATTGGATATTAGTCATTACTAAAAAGAAAGTAGATTCATTTAAAACATAACTCTTTTGGCCATTAGAACAACCAATAGCAAAGAGTGGTAATAACATTAATGAGATAAGTTTATTTTTCATCTTAATCATCCCCGTTCTCAGTCTTTTAGCCAAACAGCGTCCACTAGATGGATATAAAGGCTATAGTCTTCTAAGTATGTTTCAAATCTACCAACGATTGTAGCTTCCTCATTAAATAACGGATAACCATTACCACCTTGCATAGTGCATCTAGGAACACCATAAAGAAGGAACTCTAAACCATTACCACAGCACGCTGTTGCATCTTGCACAAGAATAGCAGGATAGCAAGAATTTGGATCAGTGCTTTCATATGGTCTAAAAGGTCCTTTAACTTTCACTATTTTACTAGTATAAGTACTTGGTTTATTGATCATATCGCTCACTTGTGAAAAAACCATTGTGGCATTCATAGTAGTGAGATCTATATCAATATGCTCATAGACTGGTAAACCATCGCTATTCAAGGAAATACTTGATTGGAAAACGCTCTTACCAGTGGAACCTGAAGCAAACAAAGAATCCATAGGATTGCTCCTAGCATTGTAATGACCACCATTAGCGCAGCTCGCTAATGCAATGATGAAAGGTACTATAGATAAAAGAGCTTTTCTTTTCATAAACTATGCTTTCCTCGCCCTAGAAATAATAAAGCCCACTAATAAGAAGGCAAAGAAGACCACAATATCAACAGCTACAATTGTTGGACCAACTGGTGTGCCACGAACGATAGAAAGTAATAAACCAGAAGCCGCTGCAAATACAGAAATAATCGCAGAGCTAATGGTTACTGACTTGAAGCTTTTAAATACACGCATTGCACTTAGTGCTGGGAAAATAATTAAAGCGGATATTAACAATGAACCCACTAGATTCATTGCTAAGACAATAATAACCGCGGTGATAATAGCAATTAATAAGTTATATAAAGTAGCCTTAACACCTGTGGCTCTAGCGAAGTTTTCATCAAAAGTAACAGCGAATATCTTGTTGTAGAACAAGACAAAGATAATGACTGTTGCGATTGATAAGCCAATACATAGCCACACTTCTATGGTGGATAATGTCAAAATAGAAACTGAACCAAATAATGTGGTACAAACATCCGCGGAAACGTTAGAGGATGTTGGGAATAAATTCATTAATAAATAACCCATCGCTAAGGCGCCCACTGATAGCATCGCTACAGCGGCGTCACCTTTAATACGACTATTCTGTGAACTTCTTAAGAGAAGAATCGCGGCTCCAATAGTGACAGGCATAGAAATAATCATATTGTCTGTTAAGCCCACGACTGCGGCCACTGCCATCGCACCAAAGGCCATATGAGATAAGCCGTCACCAATAAATGAGAATCTCTTTAGGACTAAAGTGACACCTAATAAAGATGAACAAAGGGCAATCAATATACCAACGATAAAGGCATATTGCACAAATCTAAACTCGAAATACGAGGCGATCATTTGAAAAAACTCAGCCATTATTGTTCGCCTCCTTTATCCATAAATACTTGATAACTTTGGCTCTTTAAATAATCTTCTTTCTTGCCAAAGAAAATTTCATGACCTAAGTGCAATACTTTATTTGCATGCTTTAAAGCATGAAGGTCATGAGAAATCATGATGATAGTAATACCTTCTTTATTTAAAGAATCGATGATGTCATATAACTGAATAGTCACTTTTGGATCTAAGCCAGTTACTGGTTCATCTAAAACGAGTATCTTATCGGATGAACACAAAGCACGTGCTAATAAAACACGTTGTTGTTGACCACCCGATAATTCTCTATAACATCTATTCTTCAGTTCTTCTAGGCCAAGCTTTTTAATATTCGCTTCCGCGAGCGCTTTTTCTTCTTTTGTGTAGAATGGGCGGAAGCCACTTTTACCTAGGCAACCGGAGATTACTATCTCCCACACAGAGGCAGGGAAGTCTCTCTGCACTACTGTTTGTTGTGGGAGATAGCCAATATCTGTTTTCCTTACATTCGCATCAAAAACGATCTTTCCACTTAGTGGTTTTATTAAACCGAGCATAGTTTTTAACAATGTTGATTTGCCTGCGCCGTTTTCTCCTAAAATGGTGAGATAATCACCTTTTTCAATATTAAAAGTGAGGTTTTCCACAATCGAATGATTGTCATAACCTATTGAGATGTTTTCGAACGAAAGTAAAGGCATAAGGTATCCTCCTTATTTAACAGCTTCTTTTAAAACTGTTAAGTTTTGTTCCATGACAGAAAGATAGTTTCTACCTGCTTTGTATTCTTTTGTGGAAGCAGATTGTAAAGAATCCATTGTCATGATTGTTTGATTTTTGTTTTTGGTAGCTTCTTTTACTGTGTTAGCAATACCACCATCAGAACTTTCAATCTTTAAGATGACATTAAGTCCTAATTCATCGACTTTGTTCGCCAAGAATTTGATGGTTTCAAAGCTTGCTTCTGTTTCAGCAGAGCAACCAACAAAAGCCGCATAGTATTTAAGATTATAGTCATCGACTAAATATCTGAATGGGAATCTATCAGCGAATAAGAGTGTATCTTTTGTGCCCGCTTTGACGGCTGTATCATAACGTGAATCTAAATCTTTTAATTTATTAACGTATGATGTGACGTTGCCGTTATAGTAGTCAGCGTTTTCTTTATCGATAACGGAAAGGGATTTACCGATTTCTTTAACGATGACTTCAGCGTTCTTTAAAGAGAGCCAAACGTGTTCATCATATTCGACTTCGCCTTCTTCATGGTCTTGATCGTGATCGTGATCTTCGCCTTCTTCATGGTCATGGTCTTCTTCATGGTCATGGTCTTCACCATCTTCATGGTCGTGATCATGGTCATGACCTTCCATACCTTCAATAATTTCTTCTTCCTTAATGGCGTCACCTAAGGTTTCCATTAAGTTGATGACTTTCATATCTTTATTGATGGCTTGTTTAAGAGCGTCATCAACCCATTCATCGGATTCACCACCGACATAGATAAATAAGTCACATTTGGAAATAGTGACGATATCCTTTGGTGTTGGTTGATAACTATGTAAATCAATACCATTGTCTAAAAGAAGAGTGACATCGGCATTGTCTTTCTTATCACCTAAGATGTTCATGACCCAGTCATATTCAGGGAATATTGTGGTCACGATGCTCATTTTGTCACCACTGCCAGTTGTATTGCAGGATGCACAAAATGGAATAAATAATGAAGATAGGGTTATCCCTAAAATCTTCGAAAATTTATTTTTCATTTTAAAAACTCCTTAATATACGATTAAAAATGCATCTTAAAATGCATAGTAAAACACATACTAGGAGTCTTTAATTAGATAGTTTTGTCTTTAATGTAATTGGTGTATCAAAGTCACTATCTTTAGAGACAGCGATCAAGCAAGCAACGAAGGCGAATGAAACAGTAACTAATAACGCTACGGCAGCGCCACTAGAAAACTTAATGGTGTGTTTGATATTCTCTTCTGCGGCACGAATAACTTCACAGATTTGGCAGTCTTCATGGTCACAGGTGTGGCCCGCTTCTTCCACTAAAACGATAGGTGAAAGAACAACGAAGAATGTCGCTAGAATTATGAATAATTTTGCAAAGAGTTTTTTAAATTTCTTCATATTTACTACGTATCATTATACACAAAGTTTTCATAAATGCATTTATGATGATAAAAAAGAAAAAAAGAAGGATTGTTTTCATCCTTCTTAATAATCGATTTGGTGGGCCCAAGAAGACTTGAACTTCCGACCTCGCCCTTATCAGGGGCGCGCTCTAACCAACTGAGCTATGGGCCCATGCGTCTTAAAGACAGCGGTAATAATATACAACAATGATTTCTCAAAATCAATGCTTTTTATATAAGATTTTACGCGCACGAAAAAAGGAAGCCAAATGACTTCCTGTTTTTCTCTTTTTGTAGTAAACGATTAACGTTTGCTGAATTGTGGAGCTTTACGAGCAGCTTTGAGACCGTATTTCTTACGTTCTTTCTTACGGGAGTCACGTTTGACCATACCGTTAGCTTTTAAGACTGCACGATCGCAACCGGCTTCTAATAAGGCTCTGGCAATACCTAAACGGATAGCACCAGCTTGGCCTGTGAAGCCACCACCTTTAACTTCTGCACGCACATCGTATTTGCCATCTGTGCCTGTTAATGTTAATGGTTGTTTTAAATCGAGAATTAATGTCGCATAAGGCATATATTCTTCCACTGGGTGGCCATTGACAACAACTTTGCCTGTACCAGCAGTGATGTAAACACGAGCGATAGAAGATTTTCTTTTGCCTGTGCCGTAATATTGAAGATCAGCTTTCTTTGCCATGTTAAGACCTCCTAGTATTTGAGCTCAAGAACTTCTGGTTTTTGAGCTTCTTGTTTGTGTTCTGGACCAGCATAGACGAAGAGTTTCTTGATCATTTGACGACCTAAGCGACCCTTTGGAAGCATACCGTGAAGGCATCTTTCAATCATTTCGACTGGATACTTTTCAATCATATCACCAGCGGTTCTTGTTCTAAGACCACCAGCGTAACCAGACACGTTGTAGTATTTTTTGTTATTAAGTTTATCGCCAGAAAGAGCAACCTTTTCAGCGTTAATGATAATAACATAGTCACCACAGTCAACATTTGGAGTCCAAGTTGGCTTATTCTTACCAGTTAAAACTTGGGCGACTTGTGATGCTAATCTTCCTAATGGTTTGTCTGTGGCATCGACGACATACCATTTTCTTTGGATTTCGTTTGTTTTTGCAATAGTAGTTTGACGTTGCATAACTTTAAATCCTCCTTTACCAAACTAACTTTGACCTTACCGGGGACTTCGCTAATTTAGCTTTTGTGCCGATAAAAATCATACGCGTTAGCGCATAAGAAGTCAAACAAATTATTTTGTTTTAAGCAACGTGATGATAGATAACAATGGATACCGCTCTAGAAGTTGCCACTTCTACATAGGTGGCACCACTATCTTCAAGAGCCTGGTTAACGAATGGCACACCTTTACTGCTTACTATGTAAGTGCATTCGCTTGAGGACAAATAACTAAGTAATTTGTCGTATGAACAAGCTTCAGAAATCAATTGATGATTGAACTGTGCAGTGAAATCTTTGTAACCAATTTTAACTTTTGCTTCATGATATAAAGCAGGCTTGGTAAAAATAAGGGTATGGCCATCTCTATCATAGTCCGTTAGTGTTTCATCTATGAACGCAACATCATTCACAGCTGTTTGATAATTAACAGCGTACATAATTGGGTTGTAGAGCATTGAGGCTATTGAGAAAGCCACCAATGTGAAGAATGAGATATTTTGCACCTTTGGACGATCTTGATATTCAGCGATAAGTCTGAAGGTAATAGTTGCAATAAACGAGAACAAGATGATGAGGTAATGTAAGTAGAAAGCAATAATGAATTCAAAGAGGAAAGATATGCCAGCAGTTACTGAAATAAAGATTATATCTTTCTTCTCTAATTTATTGTTCTTTAGAATCATCAAAATGACGAACAAAGCAAGGATAGTGGCAAGCATCAAACGAGATGCAATTGTTGTACCACCTTGACGGTCATGTGCAGTGAAAATATAGCGTAAGTTATCAAGATAAACGGCGTTCACCATGTCGTTAAAGAATCCACCACTTAAAGCATGAATGAATGGAATAGCGGTCAATACAATAATGATGCCTAAAACAATACCAGCATCTCTAAAGAGATAAGCAATCTTCTTTTGGCTAATCGCATAATATGCATAGAAGCACACGAAGGCAAATGGGAGTATTGCATCCGAAACACGTAAATTGAGCGCTATGCCAGCGGAAATGCCCGCACAAATGTTGCCAAACATCAAATCCTTGAAGGATTCATTCTTGATGCCTCTGAGGTAGAAATAAATCATGATTGTCACAAACGGTAATTCTAAGTCAGCATCACCTGGCGTTTGCGCGGAGAATGAATATAAAACAGAGAATAACGCCATTGAAGCAGCCACTAGTTTCCAGGATTCAGTGAATAATTTCATCGCCTTATAGATAAATATTTCTACGACTGTCATTAATATGACTTGGATAACGAAGACGCCAAACTTACCCATCACACCTGCTATCGCTGTGTAATAGAAAATATAAAGACCTTTGTGGTCAAAGATTTCAACATAAGGAGTGTAACCTTTCGCCATACCTTCACCAAGTAAATAGAAAGTCGCGCCATCGTTGTAGTATGGGGAGAGCGGCATTTTTGGATAAACAAATGAAGTGATGCATGAACATGACAAAATAGTCACGAATGCGACAAGGAAACAAATGAGATATGGGAATAATTTTTTGAGTTTATTGTCCATAGCAATATCAAGTATAGAATGAAACATTTTTGTTTCAAATAATTTATATAAAAAACCAGCCATTTTTCTGGCTGGTTTGTTTAATATGATAGGTTAATAATTATTTGACGTTGTGATAAACGTTTTGGACGTCTTGTAAGTCGTCTAACATATCACATAATTCGTCGAATTTGCGTTTTTCTTCTGGATCAGTGATCTCGATTGGATCATTGGCTAAGAAGGTTATTTCCGCAACGTCGAATTCTGAGATGCCCATACCACCTAAAACTTCTCTAGCTTGAGCGAAGGCTGCTGGTTCAACAAGGACTTCGATCTTTCCATCTTCTGCAGTGACTTCACGAACGTCAACATCAGAGAGAATTAAGTTTTCTTCAACTTCATCTCTGTTGGTACCGTTGAAAACGAATAAACCTGTTTGTGTGAAATTGAAGATTGTGGAACCTAAGTGACCACCCTTTTTGGTGATAGCGGTTCTAACTTCGATAAACGCACGGTTTGAGTTATCGGTTAATGTATCAATAATAAAGAGGGAGTTGCCTGGACCAAAGGCTTCATAACGACCTTCGGAATAGCTTTCGGCTTCGCCGCCTT
>CAMIVH010000004.1 GCA_946401755.1 uncultured Caryophanales bacterium
AAAAGATTTTGATATCGGCATGTCTTGTGGGCGATAACGTTAAGTATAACGGTGGCAATAATCTCACCCCTAAACTTGATGCTCTTTTAGAGAAGTATGAACTCATTCCTTTTTGCCCTGAAGTAGAAGGTGGTTTATCTATACCTCGTTCACCAGCGGAACGTGTCGGAGATAAGGTTATTAATCAAGACGGAGATGACGTGACTAACGCTTATATGAGAGGCGCTGAATTAGCGTTTAATATCTGTTTATTTTTAAAGATTAAGAAAGTCATTCTCAAAGAGAAATCCCCGTCATGTGGATCTAAAATCATCTATGATGGTAGCTTCTCTCATAAAGAAATATCTGGTATGGGAGTAACTGCGGAATATTTAAAAGAAAAAGGAATCGAAGTATATTCCGAAGAAGATATCGATTCCCTCTTATAAGTTACTGTTTTTAAAACATAACCTTGTATTCAAATTCAAATTTGCGATCTACCTCAATAACTTCATTTGTTGAGAAGGTATTGATGTACTCGATTTCATCGCCCTTACCAATGTGGAATGCATAGTTGCCTTGAGCTTCGCTATCATAAGGCGCATCAATAGGCTCATATCTCACATATTCCACTTTGAATGATTTTTTATCGCTTGATACATAAACTTTTCTATAAGAAAGGTACGTTCCTATTACTTTAACTAGATCCAATTTTCCATAATTTAATGGGCCATTATTTACATAGGTTAATCTATTATCAATTTTGTATGATGTCTCATCTTTTCTTACGGGCATAAAAATAAAAATATGCTCGTTGTTGGCTGGGGCACTACCATCATCTTTTTCGATTGGAAGATACTCTAACACCAATGTCAGCATATTGGTGTCAGTGTTGAAAGACGTATATAATTTGTCATTTGCTTTGACGTATATGCATTCATTAAAGGATGTACTCCCACAAGAAGTTAATGCAATGCCACTAATAAGGCCTAATAAGAGTAAACTATATTTTTTCATAATGGTCACCTTGTTTAATATCTTATTAAAAATGCTTGATTATCGCAACAAAAAAAGACTGAAATTTTCAGTCTATTTTTAGCTTTTGTAACTTTTTTAATAGTTTGTGTCTTGGCGGTGATAATTCTCACCAAGTTTTTTATAATAAGCCTTTTCAATTGTGGTCCATCTCACTTTGAGGATTGGAACAATATTGATGAAGGCTTGGAAAGCTTTAACATAGCTCTTTTCATCTTGTTTCTTTAAGAAGATAGAGGCTAGTCTATAAACTTCTAAGATTTGGTTAGTGAGATCATCACTGTGCTTGGTGTAATGATATGTTCTCTTGCTGGCTTTAATATCAATACCTAAAGATAAGAAGAAATGTAAGCCATCAACATATTCGTCTAAGACGATATCTTGTGCTTCACTTGGTTTATTAGACCAATATTTGAAACATCTAGTGGCATTAGCGAATTCACCGAATTCCACGAGTAAGGCGAGGATGCGTCTTTCTCTAGTTGTGGCGTAGGTAATGTGATGATTCTCTGCGATTCTAGCGTCCAATTCCGCTTGTTTTTGATATAAGTTTGTTAAGTCTATTGTCATAATTATTTAACCTTCTCTAAGTGCCAAATCTCTTCAGCGTAACTCTTGATTGTTCTATCACTGGTGAAGAAGCCAGAGTTAGCGATATTCATTAAGCACATCTTGTTCCAATGCTTTCTATCTTGATAGAGTTCTTGTATCTTTTCTTGTGCTTTAACATAAGCGTCAAAGTCAGCGAGGATGAAGTATTCATCGTGTTTATTCATGATTTCATCAAAGATGATGGTGAACTTATCATGACGGAAGCCAGACCATGGGCCATTGAATAAGGAATCTAAGACCGCTTTGATGCGGTGATCGTTATTGTAGATATCCCATGGGTTATAGTCATTCTTCATATAGTGTTGTTCCACTTCTTCTGCGGTTAAACCAAAGATGACGTTATTTTCTTTTCCACCACGTTGGACAATTTCAATATTCGCACCATCCATTGTGCCTAGTGTAATAGCCCCATTCATCATGAGTTTCATGTTAGATGTACCACTTGCTTCTTTACCAGCGGTACTGATTTGTTCACTGACGTCTGTGGCTGGGATGATTAATTCCGCGAGAGTGACACCATAGTTTTCGATGAAAACTACTTTAAGGAACTTGTTGGTTTCTTCATCGTTATTGATGACTTCCGCGACAGCAAGGATTAATTCGATAATCTTCTTCGCATAGACATAGCTAGGCGCGGCTTTCGCACCGAAGATATATGTATGTGGATAGATTCTGAAATTTGGGTCTTCCTTCATTCTTTGATATAAGTAGATGACGTGGAAGATATTTAAGAGTTGTCTCTTATAAGCGTGCAATCTTTTAATTTGGACATCAAAGATACTATTGATATCAACATCGATACCATTATTCTCTTTAATATATTTGGCCAAAGCCATCTTATTAGCGAGTTTGATATTGCCTAAATCTTTCAAGACTTCTTCATCATCTTGATACTTTTCAAAACCTTTAATGAGGTCCATATTAGTAATCCAATCTTCGCCAATATAAGAGCTGATTAAGTTCGCTAATTTTGGATTAGCGTTTAATAGCCATCTACGATGAGTCACACCATTAGTCTTATTATTAAACTTATTTGGCATGTAGTTATAGAAGTCTTTAAAGGTGATGCTCTTTAAGATTTCTGTATGTAACGCGGCAACACCATTGACAGAGAAGGATGTATAAATCGCTAAGTTACACATATGGATTTGTCCATCCTTAATGATGCTCATTTGATATCTAGCGTCATTAGGGACATTATTGTTAGCCATTTCAATAGAGAAACGACGATTGATTTCTTCAATAATCATGAAGACACGTGGAATTAAATCTTGCACGTATCTCACTGGCCACTTCTCTAAGGCTTCTGGCATAACTGTATGGTTAGTGAACGCCATTGATTGAGTGACTTCTTCCCAAGCTTCATCCCAACCCATATTGTATTCATCCATCATGATTCTCATCATTTCTGGGATGGCTAAGATTGGGTGAGTGTCATTGAGTTGGAAGACATATTGTTCATGAATACCCTTTAGGGTACCATGGTGTCTATAATAGGAACAAAGTGTAGATTGAAGACCCGCACTAACAAGGAAGTATTGTTGTCTTAATCTTAAGATTCTACCTTCTTCAGTGGAATCATCTGGATAAAGACCATGGCATAATTCTTCTAAGCCGTTGCAGTATTCTTTGAATGAAACACCTTTTGGTAAAGGATCACTTGTTGGTTCAGCATTCCAAAGTCTTAATGTATTAGTCACATGGTTACGATAACCAACGACTGGGACATCATATGGAACAGCGCGCACGTTTAATGTGTTCGCGGTTCTTATACCATATGTACCATCAGGTTTAAGGTATGTTTCAGGAGTACCGTATAACTTGACTTCAACAGCGTATTTGGCTCTTCTAACTTCCCAAGCATTACCATTAGTTAACCATTGGTCAGGTAATTCAACTTGTTTACCTTTAACAATCTTTTGACGGAAAAAGCCATATCCATAACGGATGCAGTTGCCGTGTCCAACATAGCCAAGGGAGGCAATACTATCAAGGAAACAGGCCGCTAAACGACCAAGACCACCATTACCAAGACCAGCGTCACTTTCTTGTTCTTCTAGTTCATGGATGTTGATGCCATAATCGGCTAAGCCTTCTTTAACTAAATCATAAATACCCATGTTTTGGAGATTGTTAACTAAAAGTCGACCAATCAAGAATTCCATGGAGAAATAGATTAATGTTCTTTTACTATCAATTGTTTTATCGTGAGTTTTACCCCAGTCCACGTTAGCGTAGTCTCTGACCATTTCTCCTAAGACGGTATATCTTTCAGAGATGTGACTGTTTTCTACACTGACGCCATAACGTTCGACGAGACGACGAGCATATTCTTCTTTAAACTGTTGTTTATTTTCAAACATATTTGTCACTCCTTATTTTATTTTCTTAAAGATACAAGCACCAAAGCTTGCAAGTTTGATGTTCATATGGGCTGGTAAACCTTCAAAGCTACCTGGTTCACTATCAACAGGTAAGCCGTTATATTGGTTATCCCCACCATAGACATCTTTATCTGAATTAAATATTTCCTCATAGGTACCACTTTCCATTAATGGAATGCCATATGATTCATAATAATTTGTGGTCATATTAAAGACGAAGACTAAGATATCATCGTCAACTTTCCTTTGGAAAGCATAGATACTATCATTCGCGTTATCCACCATTAACCAGTGGAAGTGTTCTGGGTTGTGTTCTTCAAAATACATCGCTGGTTCATGTTGATAGATTCTATTTAAGTCTCTGACTAAACGAGACACACTATCATGCGCTGGATAGGTCTTTAAAACCCATGGTAATGATTTGTTTTCATCCCATTCATCAAATGAGCCTAATTCATTACCCATGAAGTTAAGTTTCTTACCAGGATGAGCGAATTGATATGTATATAAGTTTCTAATTAAACAGAACTTTTGATAATAATCGCCCCACATCTTATTGATGATGGTACCTTTACCGTGTACGACTTCGTCGTGAGATAAAGGAAGCATGAAATTATCACTATAGAAATAGGCCATACTAAAGGTGATATTATAGTGTTCCCATTTCTTATAAACTGGGTCTTTTGAATAATACTTTAATGTATCATTCATCCAACCTAAGTCCCACTTATAGTCAAAGCCAAGACCACCATATTCTGTTGGTCTAGTAGTGCCTGAGAAAGCGGTACTATCTTCGGCGATCATCATCACACTATCATGAGCGATATGGAGTTTAGCGTTTAATCTCTTAATGAATTCGACCGCACCATCGTTTTGGCCGATTGAGCTATCTCCGTTGTAATAAATGATATTGCTAACAGCGTCCACTCTGACACCATCAAAATGGAAATAATCGACGAAGTAATTCATCGCACTCATTAAGAAACTTCTCACTGGATCTTTACCTAAATCAAATTGGTAACTACCCCAAGGAGAAACTCTCCATTTATTAGAATATTCATATAAATATGAACCATCATACTTCGCTAGTGCCCACTTGTCAGTGGCAAAGTGCACTGGGGCAAAGTCAATGATACAGCCAATTCCCGCTTGGTGAAGACGGTCCACTAACGACATGAGTTGGAAAGGATTACCATATCTAGAATCAATTGAAAAGAAGCCGGTACCTTGATAACCCCATGAGCCATCAAATGGATATTGAATTAATGGCATAAATTCAACATGGGTAAAACCTGCTTCTTTAATATAAGGAATAAGAGAATCCGCAACCTCTTCATAAGAAGGTTGATGACCATCTTCCGCTTTGCCTTTCCATGAACCAAGGTGCATTTCATAAATGGACATAGGCTTATCAAAGTTTCTAGTCCTGGACTTCATCCATGGATCATCATGCCAAGCAAAGTTTCTAATATCGAATAAGCGGGAACAAGTTCCTGGTCTTAATTCACTATAAAAGGCATATGGGTCGATTTTATCGACGTATTTACCTTGGGCGTTTTTAAAATGATATTTATAGCATTGATAATTTTGTAAGCCTGGGATGGTCACTTCCCAAACACCTGAATCATCAATTTTGGACATTTTGTCTTTACCGACATCCCAGTTATTCCATTCGCCGATGACACTGACATCATCCGCCATTGGAGCGTATAAGCGGAAAGTGACATAGCCCTTTCCATCTTTTTCGTTAAAGTGTGCACCGAAGTAGTTATGAGCATCGATGCATTGACCGTTTAGGAAGTCGTATAATAAACCAAACGCCATAAGAAAGTCCCCTATTCATTTATTATAAATAAAAATGAGAATAAATAAATTGAAGATTGCAAAAACTTTTCAAAGAAAAGAAAAAGAATCTTAAATGTTATAGATATTTCAGTGTTAATATTTAACCTATTTTCATTCATTTTTAGTGGTTATTTTTGCCTTTGAAATCTGCTTAATATAAAACTTAATTGTTCAAATTCATATAATGAATTGAAAGAAAAGAGCATCTATGGCATAATATGTAGTGCTTTGAAAGGATATTATTATGGCTAAAGTAATGACAATTAACTCTGGTAGCTCTTCATTGAAGTTCAAACTTTATGAAATGCCAGAAGAAAAAGTTTTATGTTCTGGTAACTGTGAAAGAATTGGTTTACCAGACGGTATTTTTACAATTAAATATGGCGATAAAAAGGACATCACAAACCCTGCATTCCCAAATCACGGTGTTGCCGCTCAATTAGTGGTTAAGTCCTTTATCGAAAAAGGTATTATTAAAGATTTTAATGAAATTAAGGCAATCGGTCACCGTATCGTTCAAGGTGGTAAATACTTCAGTGCTTCCGCTTTATTTAACGAAGACACAGAAAAGAAGATTGAATCCTTAATTCCACTTGCCCCACTTCATAATGCCGCGCACTTAACATGTTTCAGAGCCTTCAAAGAAGCTCTTCCAAACTGCCCAGCGATCGCGACATTCGATACCGCTTTCCATCAAACAATGGAACCAGCGGATTATACATTCCCAATTCCTTATGAATTAACTGAAAAATATGACATTAGAAGATATGGCGCTCATGGTACAAGTCATAAGTATTTAGCCCAAGAAGGCCTTAAATATTTACCAGGTGTTGAACATCCACGTATCATCTCCTGCCACATCGGTTCTGGTGCTTCCATTACTGCGATTAAAGATGGTAAATGTGTCGCTACATCAATGGGCTTAACACCATTAGGTGGTATCATGATGGGCACACGTACTGGTGATATGGATCCATCCGTCTTCAACTATGTTGTTAGTGTCACAGGTAAGTCCGCTGAAGAAGTTTACCAAATGTTCAATAAGAAATCTGGTTTCTTAGGTGTTTCTGGTATTTCTAATGACTCAAGAGACGTGCTTGCCGCTGCTGAAGCTGGTGATAAACATGCCATCTTAGCTAACGAAATCTTCAACAGAAGAATTGCTGATTTCATCGGTCAATACTATGTGAGATTAGGTGGCTGTGACTTAATCATCTTCTCCGCTGGTATTGGTGAAAACGAACCAAGAACTCGTAGAGATGTTTGTAAATTATTAGAAGAAGCCTTAGGCGTCAAAATCGATAATGAAATCAATATGCCAATTCATGGCAAAGAAGCTTTAATCTCAACTCCAGATAGTAAGATCAAAGTCGCGATCATTCCAACCGACGAAGAAGTGATGATTGCCCGTGATGCTTACGAAATGTGTGTGAAAGGTAAATAATATGAAACTTGATTCCACTCTTGCCAATTTCCTCAAACCAAACAAGAAAGAAATCACCCGTATTTTAAGCGCGATTAAACGCTATGATAGAATTGCGGTCTTTAGACATGCAATACCTGACTTTGATGCCCTTGGTTCACAAATGGGTTTAGCCACTTGGCTTAAGGACAATTTCCCAAATAAGGAAATCCATGTTCTTGGTGATAACCATGTGACATTCACCCCACGTCTATATCCTGAAATGGATAGATTACCAGAAGAGTGGTTCAAAGAACCATTCTTAGCCATTATCCTTGATACCGCGAATACTTCACGTATCAGTGATCCAAGATGGAAAAAAGCCAAATTCAAAATCAAAATTGACCACCACCCAGAAGTGGAAAAATATGGCAAAGTACAAGTTGTTAGAACTGATGCTTGTGCGGCTGCAGAAATCCTTACTGATATCTTACTTTCCTTCAAGGGAAACTATGTTTTAAGTAAGCAAGCTGCTTCCTACTTATATTCTGGTATCGCTGGTGATTCAGGTAGATTCCAATATTCATCTACTTCTAAGGCTAGCTTTATCACTGCTTCTTATTTATTAGAAGCCGGTATCGACTTAAGTGAAGTCTATAACAAGATGTATCAAAAGAAACTCGATGACTTAAAAGTCACCGCCTATATCCTTAACCACTTCTCTGTTTCTGAACATGGTGTGGCCTATTACGTTCTTGATGACAAGATTCAAAAAGAACTCAACATCACCACTGAAAGAGGCAAAGAAAACGTTAACCTATTTTCTAACATTGAAGGCATCAATGCTTGGTGCTCTGTGACTGAGGATCCAAAAGACAACTGTTGGAGAGTCTCCATTAGAAGTAAAGGTAAAGCCATTAACGGTGTGGCTGCGAAATGGGAAGGCGGAGGTCACGCACAAGCTAGTGGCGCAAAGATTAATAATCTAGATCAACTTCCAGCCTTTATTAAAGACTTGGATGACTTGTTCCTAGAATAAAGAAAATTTGAACTTAAAAAGGTGCCGATAAGGTACCTTTTTTCTTTCTCTTTTGTGCGCAAGTGCGCTACAATAGGAGCATGAATAATTTCGTCCCACTACGTGTTGTATCTTGCTATTCTTTTCTTCAAAGTGGTTTAACTATTGAAAGAATTGCGACTGGCGTTAGTAAAAACGCCTACTTTGGTGTGGGCATTTGTGATAAGGGCGTTATGTATGGTGTCCCATCTTTCATCAAGGAAATGGAGGCCTTAGGAAAGCCCACTATTATTGGTCTAGAAGTTAGTGTGGATAATGACACCTTAGGACTATACGCCATTAACGAAGATGGTTATCGTCATCTTTTAAAGATTTCTACTGCGATTCAAAAGCAAGAGTTTAATAGAAAGTTCTTAGAAGATAACTCTAAAGGATTACTCGCTATTCTTGTGACTTCAAGTGGTCAATTTAAAGACCTTTTCATAGAAAAGAATGAAGGCTTTGCTAGATACTTACTTAACTGGAACAACATGTTTAGAAGCGGCTTCTATCTTGGTATTGAAGTGACCAAGAAAGAAGATGTTAAGTACGCTAACGAGATCAGAAAGTTTGCTAGTGAACACTCCTATGAAACAGTAGCGTTCCCTCAAATTAGATATCTTAAAAAAGACGATGCGATTGTTTTAAGAATTGCGGAAGCTATCGCTAACGAAGAAAATATTAAAGATAAGAAAGCCGTTGGTCAAGAATACTTTATGAGTATTACTGACTATCAGAAAATCTATACACCTAGAGAAATCTTAAATACCCAAAAGGTGTTAGAGAAATCTAGTTTTGACTTCCATCAAAAAAGAGGGGAATTATTCCACTACCCAGTTGAAGATAGTCCTAAAGCCTTAAAAGAGAACTGCTACCAAGCACTTAGCAAACTTGGTTTAGATAAAGATGAGCAATACCTTAAGCGTTTAGATTATGAATTAGAAACAATTAATTCATTAGGCTACGCTGATTATTTCCTTATTGTCCAAGACTATGTTAGCTTTGCTAAAACTCATGATATCTTAGTGGGTCCTGGTAGAGGTAGCGCCGCTGGTAGCTTAGTCTCATATTTATTAAATATTACAGAAATTGATCCACTTAAAAATGGATTACAATTTGAAAGATTCTTAAATCCATATCGTAAGACTATGCCTGATATTGACGTGGACTTTATGGATATTAAGCGTGACTTAGTCGTTGATTATATGCGCGAGAAATACGGTAATGAGCATGTCGCTAATATCGTCACTTTCCAAACCATTCAGGCTAAACAATCTCTTAGAGATATTGGTAGAGTCTATGGTTATCCAAATAACGATATTGATTTACTCTCTAAACGTATCACTAATCCAAAGTATTCTCTTAGAGAAGCCTATAAGAAATTACCAGAATTTAAGAAACTCGTTGATAGTGATAACTACTATTTAGAGATTGTCTCTTTAGCGAGTAAGATTGAAGGTCTTATTAGGCAAAGTGGCTTGCACGCTGCTGGTATCATTTTAAATAACGATTCCTTAGAGGAAGCTTTACCAATCCTTACTGATTTTAATAACCACTACATTTCTCAATATGAAATGGGTTACTTAGAAGAGCAAGGCTTCTTAAAGATGGACTTCTTAGGATTAAGAAACTTAACCACGATTGATTACTGTGTTGATTTAATCAAAAAGAACAATCCAGATGCGGATATCGATGTAAAACATATTCCATACGATGACCATAATGTTTATAAGCTCATTTCTTCCTTACAAACAATGGGTGTCTTCCAACTTGAAAGTTCGGGTATGAAAAGAGCCATCTCGATTCTTAAACCAAACTGCTTTAATGATATTGTTGCTTTATTAGCGTTATTTAGACCTGGACCAATGGATTCCATCAATACTTACGCTAAGCGTAAAGAAGGCAAAGAAAAGATTATCTATGATGATCCATGTCTAGAACCAATCTTAAAAGAAACATATGGCATTATTGTCTATCAAGAACAAGTGAATATGATCGCCACCACGATGGCGGGTTTCTCGATGGGCGAAGCCGATATGTTTAGAAGAGCGATTTCTAAAAAGGATATCGATAAACTTTTAGAAAGTGAAAAAGCCTTTATTGAAGGCTCTATTAAACAAGGTCATAGCGAAAAGACCGCGAAGAAAGTCTTTGACTTTATTAAGAAGTTTGCTAACTATGGGTTTAATAAATCTCACTCTGTGGCCTACTCTGTTATCGCCTGTCAAATGGCGTATCTTAAGTACTACTATCCACTTGAATTCTATGCGGCGATATTAGAGACAAGTAGTTCCACTAGCGACACAAAGTTCAACGAATATGTGAGTGAAATGAAACAAAGAAATATCGCTATCATTTCACCTAATATCAATAAGTCTGCGAAAGACTTTGTCGTACAAAAAGAAGGATTATTATTCCCTCTTAGTGCCATTAAAGGTATTAACGAATTGTTCGTTAACGCCATCTTAGAAGAAAGAAATAATAACGGTGAATATAAGGACTTCTTTGATTTTGTCGGTAGAATGTACCGCTACAAGATTAATGAAGCCCAAATTAATAAATTAATTGATGCTGGATGTTTTGATACTTTCAATCCATCAAGAGCGTCCTTTAGAGCGAGTGTGAAGAGTGCTTTGCAGTACGCTGAACTTGTCTTTAAAGAAAATGACCAACTTAATATTGGATTCTCTGATTTAATCACACCATATCTTATCGAAGATCATGATGACCCATTAGAGAATTTAGATAAAGAATATGATGTCTTAGGAATTATGCTTTCTAATAATCCGCTTCACTATAAGACAGATATCTTAAGGGCGAAGAAGGTAACACCGATTGTCGAGGCTAAAAACGAGTTTAAAGCCGTGATTGCCGGTATGGTGAGAAGCGTGAAAACTATCGCCACTAAGAAGGGCGCCACTATGGCGTTTATCAAGATTATGGATGAGACCGATGAAATCGAACTCACCTTATTCCCTGAAGCTTATGTGGAAGGTATTTCATTATTAGAAAAGAATTCTTTAATCATCGCTACGATTAAACGTGAACAACGTGATGAAAATTATGACTTTATTTGTAATAAAGTAGAACCATTAGAGGAATAGATTATGCCAAAGATTACAATCATTGATGGAAACTCCTTGCTCTTTAGAGCATACTTCGCTACCGCCTATCCAGGCGTTGAGATTATGCGTACACAGGACGGTACTCCTACTAACGCAATTTTTGCTTTCTCTAGCATGATCAATAAAATCCTCTCCACTCTTAAGCCAGAAGAAGGTTTAATGGTTGCTTTTGATGCTGGTAAAGATACCTTTAGAAAAGAACAACTCGAATCATATAAGGCTAATAGAAAACCAACTCCAGAAGATTTAGTGAGACAATTCCCAATGGCTAGAGACTTCTTAAAAGCTCTAGGTATTTTCCAATTCGAGCAACATGGTTATGAAGGCGATGATATCGCTGGTACTGTCGCTAAACTTGCAGAGAAAGAAGGCTACACAGTCACTATCTATACATCTGATAGAGACTTTCTCCAATTAGTGGATAATAACATCACTGTTAATATCATCAGAAAAGGTATGTCAGATATTGTTGCAATGACCCCTGAAACTGTTAAAGAAATGTATGGCTTTGAACCTCTTCAAATCATTGACTATAAAGGCCTTAGAGGTGACGCGAGTGATAACCTACCAGGTATCAAAGGTGTTGGTGAAAAAACTGCGGTTAAATTAATCCAAGAATACGGTAGTTTCGATAATATTATCGCTCATGCGAGTGATATTAAAGGTAAGCTTGGTGAGGCTATTGTTGCCGATCAAGAAACCGGTAGATTATCTCGTGATTTAGCCATCATTAAAACAGATGTACCTTTACCATTTACTGTGAAGGAAACAATCTATCAAGGTTATGACTTTACTTCCGTTAGTGAGTACTGCCAAAAGTATGAACTAAAACAGTTTATGTCTAAGATTGTTCAAAAATGGAAGAAGGTCGAATTAGAGCAAGCTGAAATCAATGTGAAAGTTGTTTCTTCTTTTAAAGAAGTAGGCACTCCTAAAGAAGTTGGCTTAGCCTTAGATTACGCGGATGATAACTATTCAATGGGTTCTTTATATGGTTTAGCGGTCGCTAGTGAAAACGGTAACTATTATATCGCTATCGATGACCTTAAAAAGGATCAAGCGGCTTTAGATTTGCTTAAGAATCCTGATGTTAAAAAATACTGTTATGACTATAAAGCGATTAAAGTAGCCTTAGCGAAAAACGATATCGCTATCACTGGTTTATACTTTGATCTATTAGTAGCATCATACCTAGTTGATTCTTCTTTAAAGAACGATGTTGAAGTTGTGATGAATATATATGGTATTGACTTATCTAATGGTGCAGAGATGTTATCATTACTAAGTAATGAAGATAGTCAAAAGACCGGTAAAATTGCTTTCTTTAGCTGGAAGCTCGCTTCTAGAGTGACTGAAGAACTAAAGAAAACAGAATCTTTAAAACTCTATCAAGAACTTGAAACACCACTTATCGATACTTTAGCGGATATGGAAATCGAAGGTTTCCCAATTGATATTAAAGTGCTCGATGAATTTGGTGATGAATATAAAAAGAAAGCCAAAGAATTAGAAGAAGAAATCTACGCTTTAGCGGGTGAGAAATTTAATATTGCTTCCCCTAAACAAATTGGTGAAATCTTATTCAATAAATTAGGCTTATCTTCCAATAAGAAACAATCAACATCTGTGGACTTTCTTAAGGAAATTCAAGATGAACACCCTATTGTTTCTAAGATTTTAGAATATAGAAAATACTTCAAACTCATTACTACATATGTTGAAGGTTTAAAGAACAATGTCTATCCAGATGGTAAGATTCATGCGAAGTTCAATCAAGCATTGACCACTACTGGAAGACTATCCTCTTCAGATCCAAACTTACAGAACATTTCTGTTCGTGATGAAGAAGGTAAACTCATTAGAAAAGCCTTCTATTATCAAGATGAAAACTATGAGATTTTATCTCTCGACTATTCTCAAATCGAATTAAGAGTTTTGGCCGCTTTAAGTAACTGCCAGGCTCTTAAAGATATCTTCCTCTCACATGAGGATATTCATAGCGCTACCGCTAAGAAGATATTTAACCTTCAAGGAGAACCAACTCCATTACAAAGAAGAAAGGCTAAAACCGTTAACTTTGGCGTAGTATATGGCATCTCTGATTGGGGCTTAGCAGAGCAACTTGAAATCGGTCCAAAAGAAGCTGGTGCTATTATCTCTTCTTTCTATCAATCATTCCCAGAAGTTGCAACTTTCTTCCAGAAGATTGTGGCGGATGCTACTAGGGATGGCTATGTCTCTACACTATTAGGAAGACGTAGATATCTTAGGGAACTACATGACGCTAATTATAACGTTAGAGAATCCGCCAAAAGAGCGGCCATGAATGCACCTGTTCAAGGTACAGCTGCGGACTTAATTAAATATGCGATGAATAAAGTCCATCAAGCTTTGCTTGATAATAAGTTAGAAACTCGTATGATTTGTCAAATCCATGACGAACTTATTTTCAGGGTTCCTAAGAAAGAAAAAGAAACTGCTTATAAATTAATTAAGGATATTATGGAAAATGCCTTATATATCGATGTTCCATTAGAAGTTGATGGAGGATTCGGTAGAGATTGGTATTCCGCTAAATAGGATATAAGAATATGCCAGAATTACCAGAAGTAGAAACAGTTAAAAATGTCTTATTACCGATTGTCAAAGATCGTAAGATTCTTTCAATTGAGGTTTTAAGAAAATCAATTGTTAACGGTCTTGATAAAGAGTTTATTTCATTCTTAATGAATGAAACATTTTTAAATATTACTAGACGCGGTAAATTCTTATTAATCCATTTAACCAATGATAAAGTCCTTATCTCCCATTTAAGAATGGAAGGTAAATATATCGAATTATTAGAGAGTGAAGAGAACACTAAATACGCTCGTGTTGTCTTCCATTTAGATAATGGACATAAGCTCTGCTACGACGATTCTAGATCTTTTGGCAGAATGATTATGTCAAACGAGGCTAATTATCTTAAAGAAAAAGAAATCGCTAAGTTAGGACCAGAACCTTTTGAAGTAGATGATGTTTCTAACTTAGTCAAACAATGTCAAAGAATTAGTTTACCAATTAAGACTGCTTTATTAACTCAAACTCTTATTACTGGACTCGGAAATATCTATGTTGATGAAGTTCTTTTCGCTAGTAAGATTCATCCTTTAACTCCAGCGAAATTCATCACTAAATATGAATGGGAAACCATCATCAAAGAATCAAAGAGAATTCTTACTGAAGCTATCAAAGCAGGAGGCTCAACGATTAAGAGTTATCATCCTGGTAAAGACATCTCAGGTGAATTCCAAACAAAACTCCTCGCTTATGGCCGAAAAGGTGAAAAGTGTGTTTCACGTCACGCTTTTATGCGCTTTATTGCCGTAAATGGCCGTGGAACCACCTATTGTCCAAAGTGTCAAATCAAGCTTGGAGCCCCTATTAAAATCGCTATTGTGGGCAAGATTGCCTCTGGTAAATCCACTGTTCTAGATGAGTTTAATAAGGGTGGTTACTGCACCATTTCTTCTGACAAAATTGTCCATGAACTCTACGCCCAAAAAGAGGTTCAGGATCTAATCAATAAACGACTTAAGGTTGAGGGTGAAAAATTATTTATCGAAAATTTAAGAGAACACCTCGCTACTCACCCAGCGGACTTAGAAAGATTAGAGAAGATTGTTCACCCATTAGTGAAGAAAGAAATCGAGAAATCATTCAAGGCTAGTAAGTCTCCTTTACTTGTTGCTGAAGTCCCACTTCTATTTAAAGCTAAGATGCAAGACATGTTTGATGTCATCATCGGTATAGATATTGACGAGAAGATTCAACTTGAAAGACTAAAGATTAGAGACCAAGAAAAAAGCGCTTTTTTAAAGCGCATTAATGATGAGAATAATTTGTTCGATGAACATCGATTAGACTTAGACTTTATCGTTATAAATAACGATACATTAGCCTCTTTAAGAAAAGATACTAAGGCAATTATTGATAAATTGCTAAGTCGCCTAAATCCACTTCTTCACCGCACATCGATCTAATTGTCTTCACGATTTGTTTAGACATAATCGCACCGGCTTTTGAATTGCATTCATAGAGCACTTCGATTTCGTCTAATGAGAAGTTGCTGGTAAAGACAGTGAAGAGTCTTTTGTTATAACGTGATGAGATGATTTCATTGACGATAGCGTCTCTAATAAAATCATTCTTGAATTCATGACCAAAGTCATCGATAACTAAGACTGGAACTGTGCAGTATTGTTCTAATTTTTTCTTGAATTCTTCATTGTTTTTCTTGTTTAAGTCACTTAACTCAAGAATACGTTTTGAAGCGTTCATAAAGCAGATTGGAACTTTGCCTTTAAGTTCTCTTTTGGCTAAGTCGATAACCATCGCTGCAGCGTAATATGACTTACCACTTCTCATACCACCAGTTAAGTAGATCCAATTGGTTTCTTCATTCTTGATGTACTTGTTATAAACTTGAGTGGCTTTTGTTCTACCTTTAGTTCTATCAAGTTCAGGCATTGTGACATCTAACCATTCGTTTGGGAAATCTTGAATGAGGAACTGTCTTTCAAAACTGACACGCTTAAGAAGTGTTGGACATGGAATAAGCTGTGTTTCCACGACACCGTTAGCGAATGTTACTTTACTAGTTAAGTAAGCATTTTCTTTCTTACATTGCTTTAGTCCAGGACAATTTGAGCAGTAATTGATATCTCTTGCAAAATCATAGATTTTGATTACGTTAGAATCAATGTCTTCATCGCTCATTCCTAAACTCTTACAATACTTGATTGCTTTTGGACATTGGTGAATCACTTCTTTCATTTGATCCAATAAGGAGTCATCTGCTGTGATTTTCATATTGTTAACTTTAAGCCTTTCCACCGTCATCACCTCCGTTTAATTCATCCATTAATCTGTCCCACTCTAATTCCCAATCGGTATCATCATTACCCTTGGACTTATCAGTAGGATTTTCTTTATTAGATTTAATGCTCTCAGCTGGGAGCACCATTTTCTTTGTAACTTTCTTCCCGCGCGTTTTCTTATCTATCTTTCTTAAGTAGTTCATCGCATCCACTGCGGTTCTAGCGTTTTCTCTAACTAGGGATGCCGCAACTTTTTCTGCGTATGCTCTACTTAGCACGTTATCCGCTTTCGTGAGCACGTAATCAACGACTGCGTTAATCACTGGATTTGGAAGATGGTAGTTCTTAGATAAATCATCGATTAATCTAATATCTGCTCGAGCAGGTCTTGTACCATCTTGTAAGTAAGCCAGATAATCTTTAGGAGCTTTTGTCTCCATTAAGTTAATCTTCTTAGCAAGATCACTTGTTCCTGTATTAATGTTTGGAGCTTCTTCCACATTCTTACCTTTGTAGCGGTATTTATAATTGGTTTGCTCTTGCATTAATTTAGTCAACTTATCAAAGTCAATTCTTTGACCTTTTGGTTTCTCCAAGTCATAGACTTGATTGACAAGATTAGCCGCTTCTTTTTCATCGACTGCGTTAAGTGTCGCTAGTCTTTCAACTTCCTTCATTTCTTCTTTTCTGAAGGAGGATTCTTTAAGCTGCGATATTTCCTTTATAGCAGTGAAGAATTCTTCGTAATTGAACTGACCTTTGATCTTACCTCTATTACGACCTTTGACTACTTGCTTATCGCCAGCGGCTTCAACGAAGGCATCATCATCAAGTTGAGGATGGAAGACTTCTGCGAAACTTGCGGTGATTTCTTTACCGTAGTCTTGCTTAGCATCAAGTAAGTAGATTTTCTTTAATCTCGAGGCATTACTTTCACCGATGCTCCTAATGAGCATGCCGTATAAGAGCGTATCATCGAAGAAGCCACTTGGGGATTTAGGAGCATACAGTTCGTAATGGTAGATTTTAAAGTCATCACCTTCACTAACGTAAGTCTTTAATAATCCGGCTGCTTCAAGATATCTTCTCGCATCTACGAACGCACTAGCGGGCATTCTCATACGTAAGAACACTTGCTCATGTGTACACAACGGTGAGACTCTTTCGTTATTAGCTTCACTCCAAAGTGTCATGTATAAAGACAAGGCTTCAAAGCCAATCATTGGTTGATAAAGATTGCTCAATGTATCACGGTCATAGTCCGCGATAAGGGAGGCTAATCTTACTTCTAGAAAATCTTGATGTGCTAATACTTTCATAATCGGGTGACGCTATTATCACACATAGAAAAAGCAAAAGTAAAATGAAAAAGATATGCACATTTTTAGGCCATGACTTATCCACATCATGTGTATAAACATTTATACAAAGTATAAATAAGTCAGTTTTTCACCATTTTTTAAAACTTATCCACAATAAAATTTGTGGAAAAAAGTGTTTTTGAAAACAAAAACGCAAAAAAGAGTATATAATGTTAGCCGTAATAATAAATTATTATTAAGGAGAAATGACTCATGATTAGAAAAATTGCAATTCTCACAAGTGGCGGTGATGCCCCAGGCATGAACGCTTGCCTACGTGCCTGTATCCGTGCAGGTTTATATCAAGGCAAAGAGATGTATGTCGTTTATGATGGCTTACGTGGTTTAGTCGAAGGTGATATTCGTCAAGTTAATAAAGACTTCACACAAGACATTATTAATAGAGGCGGCACAATTATTAGAAGCGCGCGTATTCCTGAATTTAAAGAGGAAGCCGTCAGTAAGAAAGCTGCTGATAACTTAAGAGACTTCGAAATCGATGCTTTAATTGGTATCGGTGGCGATGGCACTTTTAGAGGTTTACAAGCCTTATCTAAACATGGCGTTATCTGCATTGGTATTCCAGGCACTATTGATAATGACGTCGGTAGCACTGATGAAACAATTGGCTTTGCCACCGCTCTTAACACCATCTGCGACTGTGTCGATAAACTTAAAGATACATCTGGTTCTCACCAACGTTGCTCCTTAATCGAAGTTATGGGTCGTCACTGTGGTGACTTAGCAATGTTTGCTGCTTTAGCAGAAGGTGCTGAAGGCGTCATCTGTGTTGAACACCCATTAAAGAAGGAAGTCTTATTCCGTAAATTAAGAAAAATGAAAGCCCAAAATAAGAGCCACGCGATTATTATCGTCAGTGAAAACTTATTAGACATCAATGAATTAGCGGGTGAAATCGCTAAGGAAACAGGCTTTGATACAAGAACCGAAGTTCTTGGTAGATTACAAAGAGGTGGTTCTCCAACCGCGCACGATAGAATCTTAGCTGCAAGATTCGGTGCTAAAGCTGTTGAACTCCTTTGTGATAAAGAACCAACAAGTAGAATTGTTGGTATCAAACAAAACGAAATCGTTGATTATCCAATCGACGAAGCCGTTGAAATGAAGCATAGACATACTCACGGTCTTAGAGACCTCATTGATATGCTTCAATGATTTTATAGGCTATAAGCCAAAGGATAAGCCCGCTATTGTATTGCGGAGGGAAAGAAAAAGAAATTATGAAAGTACAACAACATGACGGTTCCATTATCGAAATGGAAAAAACCAGTGCGGAAGCCTTAGAAGTGTTAAATCACTCTACTTCTCACTTATTAGCGCAAGCCATTACAGAATTATATCCAAAGGCATTGTTCGGCTTTGGACCTGCCATTGAAAATGGCTTCTACTACGATATCGATTTCGGTGAAGATGTAATCACTGAAAACGATCTTCCTGTCATCGAAAAGAAGATGAAAGAATTAGCAGGTAAAGATTTAAGAATTGTTCGTGAAGAACTCTCTAAAGAGCAAGCTCTTGAACTCTTCAAAGACAATCCTTATAAGGTTGAGTTAATCAAAGAGATTAATGAAAGTATCACCACATTCAAACAAGGTGACTTCACAGATCTCTGTCGTGGTCCTCACATTATGTCCACAGGACTCATTAAACATTTTAAACTACTTTCTTTAGCGGGTGCCTATTGGAGAGGTAATAGTAAAAATAAACAATTAACAAGAATCTATGGTACCTCTTGGTATACCGCGGAAGATTTAAATAAATGGCTCGAAATTCTTGAAGAAAGAAAGAGAAGAGACCACCGTATCTTAGGCAAACAATTAGGCATCTTCATGTATGATGACCTCGTTGGTAAAGGCTTACCAATGTGGTTACCTAATGGTTTCCTTGTTAGACGTTTATTAAGTGACTATATCATGGATAAAGAAATAGCCTTAGGCTATAAACACGTCTTAACTCCATGTTTAGGTAACGTTGAATTATATAAGACATCTGGCCACTGGGCCCACTACCAAAAGGATATGTTCCCAAAGATGGATGTTGATAATGAATCATATGTCTTAAGACCAATGAACTGTCCACATCACATGGTTATGTATAGAAGTGCTTTGCACTCTTACCGTGAATTACCATTAAAGATTGCAGAAATCGCTGCTGACTTCCGTTTTGAAGCTTCAGGTGCCTTAACTGGTATTGAAAGAACAAGAGCGTTCTATCAAAACGACTCCCACATCTTCTGTATGCCATCTCAAATCGGTGATGTCTTTAAAGAAGTTACCAAACTCATTCTTGATGTCTACCGTGACTTTGGATTTAAGAACTATGCTTTCCGTTTATCCTTAAGAGATCCTAACGATACCGAAAAATATTTCGGTAATGACGAACTCTGGGAAAAGAGTGAAAATCAATTACGTGAAGTTTTAAAAGAATTAGGTGTTGAATATTATGAAGCCATTGGTGAAGCGGCATTCTATGGTCCAAAACTTGACGTTCAAGTCAAGAGCGCTATTGGTCATGATGTCACATTAAGCACTATTCAATTAGACTATCAATTACCAGAAAGATTCGAACTTACATACGTTGATGAGAAAGGCGAAAAAGCTAGACCAGTTGTTGTTCATAGAGCAATCTTAGGTTCTTTAGATCGTTTCATTGCCTTCTTAATTGAAGAAACTAAAGGCGCTTTCCCAACATGGTTAGCCCCAGTTCAAGTTAACCTATTACCTGTTAACAATGATTACCACTTAGAATACGCTAACGAATTATTAGCGAAGTTCAAAGAAGCTGGTCTTAGAGTGGAACTTGATGACTCCAATGATAAGCTTGGTTACAGAATGAGAAGTTCACAAATGAAGAAGATTCCATACACTCTTGTTCTTGGTGATCATGAACGTGATGATAGAACAGTGACTTATAGAAGATTCGGTGTTCAAGAACAAATCACTGTCAGTATTGATGAATTCTTAAAGCTCATTGGTGATGAAATTAAGAACAAAGCATTACTCAATGCTGAAAACAAATAAGAATCTTTAACTAAACTGCCTACCTGTACGGTAGGCTTTTTATTCCACTTTTATCTTGCGCACATAATGTGATAAATTAGAAATAATCGGAATATTTTTAAATTTTTAGAGGTGTTTTATGAAGAAAAGTATTATTGCGTTTGCGATAGTTGAAGCTAGTCTATTAGCGACATCTTTATTAGGTTGTTCCACTCCTAATTCTTCTACGCCTATTTCTTCAAGCGATAATAGTTCAATATCATCCAGTATAGAATCCAGTTCTTCTAGCGAATCATCTAGTTCTTCTAGTATACCTGTTCATGAGATCGATCCTCTTAGAGAGTTGAACTTTAGATATAACTCTACTACTGATAGCTATTGGCTTGATGGCGCTAAATCTACAGATATCTCTGGTAATTTAGTCATCCCAAGTACATATAATGGAAAACCTGTAGTCGGTATTAATATGCAAGCTTTTCAGTTATGCAAATCATTAAAATCAGTGGTCGTTCCAAGTTCTATTAAAGAAATAGAATCTGAAGCCTTTGCGTTATGTGTAAATTTAGAATCAGTCACCTTGAATGAAGGTTTAACAAGAATTAGTTATTATGCTTTTCATGGATGTGAGAAATTAAAATCAATCGTTATTCCTGATACCGTCACCTTCTTAGGAGATTGTTCATTTTTGGACTGTCTTTCTTTAGAAAGCGCAAAGCTAAGTAAATATATTACTGCGATTGGTGACTATATGTTTGAAGGATGTTCAAAATTGAAATCAGTTAACATTCCTGAAGGGGTTACTCGCATTGGCGAATTTGCCTTTAGAGATTGTAATTTCAATGCGGTTACAATACCAAATACTGTTAAAGAAATTGCCGTTAGCGCTTTTAATGGCAATAAATCTTTAAAGAGTGTTACTATTCCAGAAAGTGTGACCACTTTAGATTCTTCCGCTTTTATCAATTGCTCATCATTAGAAGCAATAAATGTAGATACAAACAATACTTTGTATTGTTCTATTGATGGTGTCCTTTTCAACAAAGAAAAAACTACACTGATGAAATTCCCATCAAACTGGGCAAAGGCTTTTACTTTTCCAAGTAGCGTTACCACTATTGGTGACTATGCATTCAATAGCTGTGATCGTTTAGTATCATACGAAGTTCCAAACAACATTACTTCTATTGGTAAAAATGCTTTTTCTAGCTCCAAACATTTAGAATCAATTAATATTCCAAATAGTGTCACCTCAATTGGAATGTACTGTTTTGCGTGGGATACCGCTTTAAAAGAGATTACCATTCCTGGAAGTGTTTCCACTCTTGATCAAGGAACATTTAGAGATTGTAGCGTTCTTAAATCAGTAACATTAGAAGAAGGCATTACCTATATTGGCCATTCACCATTTATGTGGTGTACATCTTTAAAATCAATTGTTATTCCTCATAGCGTCACTAACCTTGGCTTACAAGCTTTATATGAAAGCTTCTTCAAGAATATCTACTACAAGGGAACAGAAGAAGAATGGAACAATATTGAAAGTCTTTCCAGACCACCATACATTTATAACGTGAGTGAAACCACTTTATCTTTCTATAGTGAAACTACACCAACAGGCACTGGTTCTTATTGGCACTATGTGAATGATGTGCCTACCATTTGGTAAAACTCTAAATAAATAATTGACACATTATATTAATAATGATAATATCTTAACGCAAAAACGTAGAAAGCAGAGGCACCCGCTTCTCGCCAGACTGACAAAAGTTGGTTGGCTAACGCTACTTCTTATGGGCTAAGAATGTTAACGGGTGCACAATGCATCCGTTTTTTAAACGAAAAGGAGTGTGATACTTATCATCGACAATCGCTACGCCAAAAACCAAAAACCTGGCAACAACCAAAACAAAGATTTAGTAAATGAAAACGTTCGTTTCCCAGAAGTCCTTTTAATCGGTCCTAATGGTGAACAAATCGGTAAAATGTCTTCACGTGAGGCACAGTTCAAAGCCAATGAATATGACATGGACTTACTCTGTGTGGCGCCTAACGCCAAACCTCCGGTTTGCAAGATCATTAATTACAGCAAATATCGCTTCGAGCAACAAAAGAAAGCGAAAGAAGCCAAAAAGAATCAACATACTGTCGAAGTTAAAGAGGTCCAATTAACACCACAAATTGGTGGTCATGATATGGACACTAAAGCCAGAGCCGCACAAAAATTCTTAGAAGCGGGTAATAAAGTTAAAGTAGGCGTACGTTTCCGTGGCCGTCAAATGACTCACATCGAAGTCGGCCAAGAAGTCATGGATAAGTTCATCGCTCAATTAAGTGATTACGCGAATATTGAAAAACCATCTGCGATGGAAGGTCGTTGGATGTATGCAATACTCGCCCCAAAGAAGAAGTAGGAGGAAAGTATTATGCCAAAAATGAAAAGCAAAAGAGCTTTAATGAAAAGAATTAAAGTTACCGGCACAGGCAAGATCGTTAGACATCACGCCTATGTTTCACATTTAGCCCCACACAAAACCACAAAACAAAAGAGACACTTAATGAAGTCCGCTGTCTTACACAAGACCGACTACAAGAGAATTAAGTTTCTCATCGTTAAATAAGGAGGACACTAGAATATGGCAAGAGTTAAAGGTGGCACAGTCACACACGCCCGTCGTAAAAGAGTATTAAAAAGAGCCTCTGGTTATTTCGGTAGCAAACACTTATTATTCAAAACTGCGAAAGAACAAGTTATGCACAGCTTACGCTATGCGTACATCTCTCGTAGAGACCGCAAGAGAGATTTCCGTAAATTATGGATCAGACGTATCAACGCTGCTTGCAGATTAAACGATATCTCTTATAGCAAATTCATGTTCGGTTTAAAACAAGCCAACATCAACATCAACCGTAAGATGTTATCTGAATTAGCGATCAATGATCCAAAAGCTTTCGCTGATTTAGTGAAAACTGCTAAAAAGGCCTAATTGAATAATTAAGCATTTGATAAAAGGACGAGTAACATCGTCCTTTTTATTTTTCTTCTTTAAACCCCGCTTGCTTTAATAAGGAAATAAAATCATCTGGGAGAGAGATACCTGACTCCTTTTTACTCTTCTTTATTTCATCATCATTTCTTAATGACTTATGCACGCTCCTAACAGAGTACATAGTCATCTTTTCATCAAAAGTTATTTCTTCTAATAAGTCATAAAGGATGTGACATTCCACTCTATAAAACTTATCGTCATTTTTTGTGTGTATAATACCGGAAATCATTTCGCCGTTTGATTCAATTACTATTCTTTCTAGATAAGAATCATTTTCAAAGATTTCCACAGCGTAGTTTAAGCGATTATCGCCACTTGAAAAAGAGAAACGCAACTTGTCATTTACTTTGTAAATGATGCTTCCAAGTAAATCTATTTCGCCATTATTTTGATAAGTATATTTAGGAGAATCATTTTCATAAAGATAAGTGAAATACGCCCCACGTTTTGGTTTACTATCTAAAAGATTATCCACTTTCTTAATACTATCTAGATAATCCATTGAATTAGCATAATATCCTAAATCCGAATAATGATACTTTTTATTAAATCTTGAATAACAAGTTTTAGTTGGCTTGAACGATTTGAAATCGCTAGCGAATCCACTATTCAAAAAAGAAAGCCAAATCTCTTTCGCGTGCTTTCTTAAGTATTGAATGTGTTTATGAAATTCTTCTTCTTTTAAAAGCATCTTATTTCTCTTCTTCTATGGGATTATTTTCGTTTCTTCTTATAAAGAAGATTGATTTATTTCTCGTATCATACTTTTTAGCGATGATATGGATAAGATTGATTTCTACGCCACTATATAAGGCAATTGTGCCACCCACGATTAAATAGATGGTCCATAATAATGGAATCTCACCAATAAAGAAGAATGGGAAGGCGTAGACTAATAAGCCTAAGGATTTATTGGCGTATGTATGAATCGCGCTAAATCTATTGAATTTAATCGCACATATAATATAAGCGATAAAGTGTAATGCGGTTGGTACTATGATAATGACCCATTGATATGGTAATAATAATCTTTGGAATGTTGGGAATAGCTTAGCCGCCATCACGCCATAGAACAATAAGTCAGATAAACTATCTAAAGCGGAGCCAAAGCTTGATTGTATCCCTAATTTACGGGCCACTAAGCCATCAAAAGCGTCAGATAAGCCACACACACCATAAACAATAAAAAATGGCAGAGAAAGCGGTTCTAATACAACCAAAGCTATTGCGCCAAAGATGCGAATTAATGTAATTAAATTAGCGGCGTTTTTCTTAAAAAAGTTCATAACTATTTTTAGTATAGTACCTTTAAAAAATGTAGACAAGGAAGGTGAAAAAGAAAACGCCACAGTGTGACGATTCTTTTGATTTTATCAATGCTTTTATAATAAATCGTTGTCTTGAGTTTCACTTGTAATAATCTTGACTTCAACATTATTAATCGCATCTCTGATCATTGATTCATAATCGAATTTCTTTTCGAATTCTTCGACTTCATCTTGATGAGGCATTGTCTTAGGAGCCTTTGGTGTAAAGATTGTACAGCAATCTTCATATGGTCTAATGGAGATATCGTATGTACCAATCTTCTTACTAATCTTAATGATTTCTAATTTGTCAGTGGTCGCTAATGGACGGATCACTGGTGTATTAGTAACAGCGTTAATAACGTGCATTGATTGAAGAGTTTGACTTGCCACTTGACCAATGGATTCACCACTACTGATGACTGGACATTTACGGCGTTTAGAAAGCGCATCCGCTAATCTAAACATCATACGCCTCATAAGTGTAATACAGTAGCTTTCAGGAGCGTTATCATAGATAGCTTCTTGAATCTTAGTAAATGGGACGATATGTAATCTAATACGTGGTTGATATCTAGTTAAGACTTTTAATAAGTCTTCTAACTTATAGATAACACCCATCTGGGTATATGGTGGGGAAGCAAAGTGGATACATTCAATGCTGACGCCTCTTTTCATCATAAGATAGGCAGCGACAGGAGAATCAATACCACCACTTAACATGTGCATGGTTTTACCGCCGACCCCTAATGGATAGCCACCAGCACCCAAGAAGGTCTTACAGAAGATATAAGCGGCTTCTTGTCTAACTTCTATGGATAAAAGGATATCAGGATTATGGACATCCACTTTTAAGTGTTGGGTATTTCTTAAGATATGACCAGCGACAATACGGGTAATCTCATCAGAGATGAGTGGATATGTTTTGTCTCCTCTTTTGACTTTGACTTTAAAGGTTTTGCCTTCTTCTTCGTTAATTAATCTAAGAGCAGACTCTTTCATGGCTTCAACATCTTTATCGCATCTATAGACTAAAGATAAAGCGTGGATACCAGAAACGTCTTGTAGACGTTCAATAACTGGTTGATAGTCTAAACCATTTAAACCAACGTAAATATGGTCGTATCTTGTTTCAAATGATAACTCTGGCCAATCTTTAAGGGCGTTTTTAACATTATCCGCGAGTGTACGGATAAAGTCTTTCTTGTTTTTACCTTTAGTGGATAATTCACCAAAGCGAATCATGATATGGTCATAAGTGATCATTGTTTAATCTCCTTGAGGATTTCTTCTAAGTTTGTAATTAATGCTTCTACTTCCTCTAGTGTGTTATCTTTTCCAAAGGAAACACGGATAGTATTGTGCGCTAAATCGAGGTCTTGATACATCGCATAGACGACTTTACTATAGTCTTCATTCTTCGCGTGACAGGCACTTAAAGAAGAGACCATAATGCCTCTATTGGATAAAGCTTCGACCACCACACTAGCTTTATGATGAAGAAGTGAGAAATTAACGATATATGGATTATCTTCATTATATGAATTAATGAGATATTTATCTTTGTTATCTTTTAGATAAGCGAGTAGTCTTTCACTTAAGACTTTTACTTTCTTATAGTTAGTGGCTTCACTTTCAATCGCGAGTCTAAGAGCCTTTGCTAAAGAGGCGGATAACGCTAAG